>NZ_JBYSWF010000089.1:0-23884 GCF_058780865.1 Pseudomonas sp. GP01-A4 | reverse complement strand
TCCGTTCGCCCACCCCACCCTCCTCTATACACCGTCTTAATGCCCAAACCCGCAATCAGTGCCCGAACTTGATACCCAACCTCTTAACCTCCCCGCGTCCGCAATCGCGGCTTATTAATCAGGGGAGTTCCACCGTGCTCACACTCAAGTTCATCTATATCGCCAGCGGCCTATGCGCCGTCGGGCTGTTCGCTTATCTGGGCTACGCCCTCATTCGCGCCGAAAAGTTCTAGGGAGCCCCACCATGTACGACATGATTTTTGTAGGCCTCTCCCTGGTGTTTTTCGCCGCGACAACCATGGCCATTGTCGCCATGGGCAAGATTTGAACGGAGCCTCGACATGCTAAGCACTTTGCTGGAATTTGCGCTGGTCCTGGGGTTGATGACCGGGCTCGCCGTGCTGATGGGCAAGTGGCTGACCCGGGTGTTTACCGGAACCCGCCACGCCCTGCCGGAACGTTATACCTATCGCCTGCTGGGCATCGACCCGCTGGAAACCATGAGCTGGGCCCGCTACGGCTCGGCCCTGTTGCTGTCGAACGCCGCGATGATGGTGCTCGGCTATCTCATCCTGCGGTTACAGGCCGTCATGCCGATCAACCCACTCGGGCTGGCCGCACAAACCCCGGACCTGGCGTTCAATACCGCCGCTTCCTTTATCACCAACACCAACTGGCAGGCGTACTCGGGCGAAACCAGCCTGTCGAACTTCAGCCAGATGGCAGTAATCACCTTCCTGATGTTCGTCGGCGCCACCTCGGGCGTGGTCGCCGCAGCCGGTTTTATCCGTGGACTGAGTCGCTCAAGCTCGGCGGATATCGGCAACTTCTGGGTCGACTTCACCCGCACCCTGTACCGCGTGATGCTGCCGCTGTGCGTGGGCATGGCCCTGGTGTATGTGTGGCAAGGCATGCCGCAGACCTTTTCCTCCCAAGCCCTGGCCACCACCCTGGAAGGCGCGCAGCAACAACTGATTGTCGGCGCCGTGGCGAGCTTTGAATCGATCAAGCATATCGGCACCAACGGCGGCGGCTTCTTCAGCATGAACGCCGCGCACCCGTTCGAAAACCCGACGCCGCTGACCAACGCCCTGCACATCCTCAGCATGTTGCTGATCCCGTCGGCGCTGACCTACACCTTCGGCAGCATGCTGCTGCAACGCCGTCAGGGCTGGGTGTTTTTCGGCACCTTCCTGGTGATGTTCTTAGGCTTTCTCGCGCTGGTGTACGGCGCCGAGCAAAACGGCAACCCGCTGCTGACCCAGGCCGGTGCCAACCAGACGCTGTCCATCGAGCAAAGCGGCGGCAATATGGAAGGCAAGGAGCTGCGTTTCGGCATCGCCGACAGCAGCCTGTTTATCGCCACCACCACCGCGGCCACCACCGGTTCGGTCAACGCGATGCATGACTCATTGACCCCCATGGGCGGCTTCGTGCCCCTGGCGCAGATGATGCTCAACTGCGTGTTCGGCGGCGACGGCGTGGGCTTTATCAACCTGATCCAGTACGCGCTGCTGACGGTGTTCCTGGTGGGCATGATGATCGGCCGCAGCCCGGAATTCCTCGGCAAGAAGATCGAGGCTCGGGAGATAAAACTGGTGATGCTCTCGGTGCTCACGCACCCCATCAGCATCCTCGGTTTCACCGCCCTCGCCGCCCTGTGGCCCGACACCATGGCCAGCCTGAATAACCTCGGCCCCCACGGTTTCAGCGAGGTGCTCTACGCCTACACCTCGGGCACCGCCAACAACGGTTCGGCGTTCGCCGGGCTGAACGCCAATACGCCGTTCTTCAACACCACCATTGGCCTGGCGATGCTGGTCGGGCGCTTCTTCACCATGCTGCCGATGCTCGCCGTGGCCGGTTCCCTGGCGATGAAAAAGACCGTGCCTGCCGGCGCCGGCACCATCCCCACCGCAACCCCGCTGTTCATGGTGCTGGTGGTGTTTGTGGTGCTGGTGGTGGGCGGCCTGACTTTCCTGCCGGCGCTCGCGCTCGGTCCGCTGGTGGAGCAACTGCAGTTGCTGTCCGGCCAGACGTACAACTAAGGACACGTTGATGACGACTCAATCGATATTCAAGGGGCTGTTGCGCCCGGTGCTGGTTTCGGCAGTGTTTTTCATGGCGCTGACCGGCCTCGCCTACCCGGTCTTCACCACCTTTGCCGCGCAGTTGCTGTTCCCGTTCCAGGCCCAGGGCTCGCTGATTGAACGCGACGGTTTGGTGATCGGCTCGGCGTTGATCGGCCAGGACTTCACCAGGCCCGGCTACTTCCACGGCCGCCCGAGCATGACCCTCGGTACCGACCCGCAAGACCCGAGCAAAAGTGTCTCCCAGCCGTACAACGCCGGTTCCAGCGGCGCCAGCAACCTGGGCCCTACCAGCCAGAAACTGGTGGACCAGGTCGCGGCCCGGGTTAAAGCCTACCGCCAGGACAACGGCCTCGCCGCCGAGGCCCAGGTGCCGGTGGATGCGGTCACCGCTTCCGCCTCCGGCCTGGACCCGCATATCTCCGTGGCCAACGCACGCATCCAGCTGGCCCGGGTCGCCCGCCTGCGACAGATCCCCGAAGCCGAACTGCTGCAACTGGTGAACGAAAACACCGCGGAACGCACCCTGGGTTTGCTCGGCGAACCACGGGTCAATGTGCTGCAACTCAACCTCGCGCTGGACGCCCGCCTGCCTCTGCGCCAGCCCCCCATTGCGGCCAGTGAGTAAGAGATTCCCCCATGATCAAGAATGCTCGTTTACCTCTGTTTGATCGCGCCATCGTGCTCACCGCCTGCGGGGATGCGTTCAAGAAACTGCTGCCCCAGGCGCAGTGGAAAAACCCGGTGATGTTTGTGGTGTATCTGGGCAGCCTCCTCACCACGCTGCTGTGGTTCCAGTCCTTGGGTGGCCAGGGTGAAGCGCCCAGCGGCTTTATCCTCAGCATCTGTTTGTGGCTGTGGTTTACCGTGCTGTTCGCCAACTTTGCCGAGGCCCTGGCCGAAGGCCGCAGCCGTGCCCAGGCCGCCAGCCTGCGCGGGATGAAGCGCCAGACCCTGGCCAAGTTGCTGCAACAACCCAAACACGGCGCCCCATGGCTGCCGACCGAAGCCACGCTGTTGCGCAAAGACCAGGTGGTGTTGATCGAAGCCGGCGACCTGGTGCCGCTGGACGGCGTGGTGATCGAAGGCGTGGCCTCGGTGGATGAAAGCGCAATCACCGGCGAATCGGCACCGGTGATTCGCGAGGCCGGCGGCGACTTTTCCTCGGTCACCGGCGGCACGCGGGTGCTGTCGGACTGGCTGGTGGTGCGCATCAGCGTCAACCCGGGCGAGTCGTTCCTCGACCGCATGATCTCGATGGTCGAATCCGCCAAGCGTCAGAAAACGCCCAACGAAGTCGCCCTGACAATTTTGCTGGTGGGCCTGACCCTGTTGTTCCTGCTGGTGATCGCGACGCTGAGCCCGTACTCGATCTTTGCCGTGGCCATGAGTGGCAGTGGCAACGTGATCAGCGCCACCGTGCTGGTGGCGTTGCTGGTGTGCCTGATTCCCACCACCATCGGCGGCCTGCTCTCGGCCATCGGCGTGGCGGGCATGAGCCGCATGATGTCGGCGAATGTGATCGCCACTTCCGGCCGCGCCGTTGAGGCGGCGGGTGACATCGACGTGTTGCTGTTGGACAAGACCGGCACCATCACGTTGGGCAATCGCCAGGCCAGCAGTTTCCTGCCGGCACCGGGGGTCAAGGAAGCTGAACTGGCCGACGCGGCGCAACTGGCGTCCCTGGCCGACGAAACCCCGGAAGGCCGCAGCATCGTGGTGCTGGCCAAGCAGAAGTTCGACATCCGCGCGCGGGACATCAACGCCCTCGGCGCAAGCTTTGTGCACTTCACCGCGCAGACTCGCATGAGCGGCGTCGACCTGCCCGAAGGCCGCGGTATTCGCAAGGGTGCAGCGGATGCGATCCGCAGTCATATCGAAGCGCTCGGTGGGAGCTTTCCGGCTGCATTGCAGGCCAAGGTCGACGAAGTATCCCGACGCGGCAGCACTCCGCTGGTGGTCTCGGACGGTGCCAAAGCACTCGGCGTGGTGGAGCTCAAGGACGTGGTCAAGGGCGGCATCAAAGAGCGCTTCGCAGAACTGCGGCGCATGGGCATCAAGACGGTGATGATCACCGGCGACAACCGCCTGACCGCCGCCGCGATTGCGGTGGAAGCCGGCGTGGATGACTTCCTCGCCGAGGCGCGCCCGGAAGACAAGCTGCAACTGATCCGCGACTACCAGGCCCAGGGCAAGCTCGTGGCCATGACCGGCGACGGCACCAACGACGCCCCGGCGCTGGCCCAGGCCGACGTGGCGGTGGCGATGAACAGCGGCACCCAGGCAGCGAAAGAGGCCGGCAACATGGTCGACCTCGACAGCAACCCGACCAAGCTGATCGAAGTGGTCGAGGTGGGCAAGCAGATGCTGATGACCCGTGGCGCACTGACCACCTTCAGCGTGGCGAATGACGTGGCGAAATATTTCGCGATCATCCCGGCGGCGTTTGTCGCGACCTATCCGCAACTCGGTGCGTTGAACGTGATGCACCTGAGCAGTCCCAACTCGGCGATCCTCAGTGCGGTGATTTTCAACGCGTTGATCATCGTGGCGCTGATTCCGTTGGCCCTGCGCGGCGTGACGTACCGGGCGATTGGCGCGGCGGCATTGCTCAATCGCAACCTGCTGATCTATGGCCTGGGCGGGGTGCTGGTGCCGTTTGCCGGGATCAAGCTGATTGATCTGGTGCTGACCGGGCTGGGTCTCGTGTAGCACCGCAAACCCAATGTGGGAGCGGGCTTGCTCGCGAATACGGAGTGTCAGCCAACTCGACTGTCACTGACACACCGCTTTCGCGAGCAAGCCCGCTCCCACAATTGAACCGCATTGACCAGGAATGACATGCCCGCATTAAACGAAGAACGCCCCGACCCCGACGCCCTTCTCGCCCGAGTCCAGCAGGAAGAACAGGCCGCCTTGCGCGGCAAACTGCGTATCTACTTCGGCTCCAACGCCGGGGTGGGCAAGACCTGCGCCATGCTTGACGCGGCGCAACGGGAAGTCAGCCTGGGGCGCGACGTACTCGCCGGCGTGGTGGAAACCCACGGCCGCCAGGAAACCGCCAACCTGCTCAACGGCCTCGAACAACTGCCCCGCGCCCACCGCCTGCATCACGATTTCACCCTCACCGAATTCGACCTCGACGCCGCCCTGCAACGCCATCCCGCCGTGCTGCTGGTGGATGAACTGGCCCACAGCAACGTGCCCGGCTCGCGCCACCCGAAACGCTGGCAAGACGTGGAAGAACTGCTCAGCGCCGGCATCGACGTGTGGACCACCCTCAACGTCCAGCACCTGGAAAGCCTTAACGATCTGGTGAGTGGGATCATCGGCATTCGCGTGCGGGAAACCGTACCGGACCACGTGTTCGACAATGCCCACGAAGTGGTCGTCGTGGACCTGCCGCCGGATGATCTGCTGCAACGCTTGAAGGACGGCAAGGTGTACCTGGGCCCTCAGGCCGAACGTGCGTCGCGGCACTTTTTCCGCAAGGGCAACCTGCTCGCCCTGCGGGAACTGGCCCTGCGCCGCACGGCCGACCGGGTCGACACGCAGATGCGCGTGTACCGTCGCGAACAGTCGATCAAGACCCTGTGGCCCGCCCGCGAGCGATTGCTGGTAGGCGTGGCCGGTGACGCCGGTGATGAACGCCTGGTGCGAGAAGCCGCGCGCCTGGCGCAAAAGCTCGAGGCGGACTGGATCGTGGTGCACGTCGCCGCAGCCCAGGGCCGCGGCGCCAAGCGTTATCTCACGGCGATGAAAACCCTGGCGCTGGCCAGCGAATTCGGCGCCGACACCGCGACATTGCCGGGCATGGACGTCGCCGAAGCACTGGCCGCCTGTGCCCGGGAACACAACGCCAATCGCCTGGTGCTCGGCCATCACCCACGCCGGGCATGGCGGTTCTGGCATCAGTCGGTGAGCGACCGGATCAGCCGGCACCATCCGCAGATCGACCAGATCGTGATCGCCCATGGCATGTTGCCAGGCACTGTTCCTGCCATTGAAAAACCTACACCAGCGCCCGGCAGAACCCTGGCCTACCTCTGGTCCACACTCGCCTGTTTCACCGCCAGCGCCATCGCCGCGCTGCTGCTGCAGGTGTTCGACCTGGCCAACGTGGTGATGCTGTTCCTGCTCACGGTGGTGCTGGTGGCCCTGCGGTTTGGACGCGGCCCCGGCGTGTGGGCAGCGATGCTCGCGGTGCTGTGTTTCGACTTCTTTTTCGTCCAGCCGCGCTACTCGTTTACCGTCAACGACACCCAGTATTTCTTCACCTTCGCGTTGATGCTCGGCATCGCCCTGATCACCGGGCAGCTCACCGCACGCCTGCGCCACGAAGCGCGCACCGCCGCTGCCCGGGAACGCCGCGCTACTTCCCTGGCGCGTCTGGCCCGGGACCTGTCGGCCGCGTTGACCGTGGAGCAGATCAGCGAAGTGGCGCTGCGCACTTTCAGCGGCGTGTTCGAGGCGCGGGTCGGCCTGGCCTTGCCGGACGCCGCGGACGGCGTGCACAGCGTGGGCGCGGGCGGGCTGCCGATCGACGACAGCATCGCCCAATGGACCTACGACCACGGCCAGTCCGCCGGCCAGGGCACCGACACCTTGTCCGCCGCCAAGGGCTGCTACCTGCCGCTCAAGGCGCCGATGCGCGTGCGCGGTGTGCTGGTGCTGGAACTGGCGCAAAGCGAACGCCTCAACGAGCCCGAAGAGCGCCGCCTGCTGGAAGCCTGCATGAGCCAATTGGCGATTGCCCTGGAGCGCGTGCACTTCGTCGAAGTGGCGCAAAGCACGATGGTGCAGATGGAAGGCGAGAAAATGCGCAACACCTTGCTCGCGGCGATTTCCCACGACCTGCGCACCCCCTTGACCACCCTGATCGGCGCCGCCGACACCGCCCTGCCCCATGCGCCGCCGGGGCCGCTGACCGCGTTGCTGCACGGTATTCATGAGCAGGCGACTTCGATGCAACGCTTGATCGAAAACCTGCTGGACATGGCCCGCATGCAGGAGCGCGGTGTGCGACTCAACCGGCAATGGCATTTGCTGGAAGAGATCGTCGGCAGCGCCCTGCGCCAGTTGCGTGAACCACTGGCCCGGCATGTGGTGAACACGACGCTGGACCCTCAATTACCGCTGGTGGAAGTCGACGCGCTGCTGATCGAACGGGTGCTGGTCAACCTGCTGGACAACGCCGCCAAATACACCCCGCCTGGCACGGTCATCACCGTTACCGCCCGTTCCGTTTCCGACAGCATCCTGCTGGAAGTCAGCGACACCGGCCCGGGCAGCGCGCCGGCCAATCTGTTCGAACCGTTTGCCCGTGGCCAGCAGGAATCCTCGGTCGCCGGAATCGGCCTGGGCCTGGCCCTGGCCAAGCGCATCGTCGAAGCCCACGGCGGGCGCATCGAAGCCAGACCCGGCAGCGAGCGCGGCATGCATTTCGTCATCACTTTACCGGCGGGTACTCCGCCCCCAATGGACGCCCTATGAGCACTGCACGCATTCTGATTGTTGAAGACGAGGCCAACATCCGCCGTTTTGTCGGCATCGCCCTGCAGGATGAGGGCTTCCAGGTGTTCGAGGCCGACAGCGTCAAACGCGCGTTGATCCACGCTTCCAGCCGTCAGCCGGACCTGGTGATCGTCGACCTCGGCCTGCCGGACGGCGACGGCAAACAGCTGATCAGCGAGCTGCGGGGATGGCTGGCGGTGCCGATCCTGGTGTTGTCGGCACGGGATCGCGAAGAGGAAAAAGTCGCCGCCCTGGACGCCGGCGCCGATGACTACCTGACCAAACCCTTCGGCGTACCCGAGTTGCTCGCGCGCATCCGTGCGCAACTGCGCCGTCATGGGCAGACCGGCACCGTGGCGGCCACCAGCAAGGTGGCGTTTGGCGATATCGAGGTGGACCTGGCGACCCATGAAGTATGGCGCCAAGGCCTGCCGGTGCACCTGACGCCCATCGAATACCGCCTGCTGTGCGCGATGATTCGCGGGCAGAGCCGGGTGCTCACCCATCGGCAATTATTGCTCGAGGTGTGGGGCCTGGATTACGTGGACCGCGCCCACTACCTGCGGGTGCACATGGCGCACCTGCGGCAGAAGCTGGAGGCGGACCCGGCCCAGCCGCAGTACTTCATCACCGAGTTGCAGGTGGGCTACCGGTTGGTAGGCTTGTGAACAGGTGCGCGGCGGCGAAGTCGACAAACACGCGGATCTTCGGCGAGAGATGCCGGCTGGATGGCCACAGGGCCCAGAACTGCCCCTGGTCATCGGAATGGCCGTCGAGCACGGTTTCCAGCTGGCCCTGGGCGAGGGCTTCGCGGGCCAGGAAGTCTGGCACGTAGGCAATCCCATGGCCGTCCATCGCGGCCCGGAGAATGGCCTCCATGTTGTTCAGGGTCAGCGCAGTGGGCAGGCGCAATTGGGTGATGGCCGGGTTGGCGGACAAGGTCCAGTCCATGATTTTGCCGGTGGTGGCGAAGCGGTAACGCAAGCACGGGTGATGCTCCAAATCGCTCAGGGACTCTGGCCGACCGTTGGCCCGCAGGTACTCGGGTGACGCGCACAGCACAAACCTGAACGGTCCCAGTTTGCGGGCCATCAGGGTCGAGTCCGCCAGACCGCCGCTGCGGATGACCACGTCGAAGCCCTCCTCGATCACGTCCACCAGATGATCGTTGAAATCCAGCTCCAGCTCGATCTCGGGGTAGGCTTTGCGGAACGCCATCATGTGCGGAAAGAGAAAGCGATAACCGATGGTGGGCAGGCTGACCCGCAGTTTGCCCCGGGGTGCCTGCATCGCATGGGAAAGCATGGCGCGGGCGTCTTGCAGGTCGTCGAGAATTTTCCGACTGCGCTCGTAGAACAATTGGCCTTCGGCGGTGAGGCTGACCTTGCGCGTACTGCGGTGCAACAGCCGCACATTCAGTGACGCCTCAAGCTTGGCGACATTCTTGCCCACCGCCGAAGCGGAAATCCCCATCGCCCGGGCCGCGCCGGTGAAGCTCAGGGCTTCCGCGGTTTTCACGAAGGCGATCACGCCGCTCAAGTTATCGGTCACGTCATTGCATCCATTCAGTCCGTTATGAACGGAATGTAAGCCCGTTTATCCGTGATTGCATCCTGATTAGAGTCTTTTAATCTTCAAACTCGCGGGAATGCCCCTATGAACACGACAACCGAATCTGCGCCCGCCCATGGCCGATATTCCATCCTGGCGGCCATTTGCCTGGCCGCCCTGGTATTGCCCATGAGCTTTACCGGCGGCGCCGTCGCCACGCCCTTTATCGGCCAGGCATTTGCCGCCCAGCCCAGCCAGCTGGCGTGGATCACCAACGCATTCATGCTGAGTTTCGGCAGCCTGTTAATGGCCGCCGGCACCCTAGCCGACCTGTATGGGAGAAAGCGTCTTTTCTTGTGGGGCATGGCGCTGTTTACCGTGGTCTCCTTGCTGCTGGCAGTGGCACCGGGGATTTTCTGGCTGGATGTGTTGCGTGGCGTGCAGGGCGTCGCGGCGGCTACGGCATTGGCCAGTGGCTGTGCGGCGCTGGCCCAGGAGTTTGACGGCCATGCCCGCACCCGCGCCTTCAGCTTGCTGGGCACCACATTCGGTGCAGGCCTGGCGTTTGGGCCATTGCTGTCGGGGGTGCTGATCGAGCACTGGGGCTGGCGCTCGATTTTTCTCGGCACTGCATTATTGGCCGGTATTTCGCTGCTGTTTGCCGCGCCCAAAATGCGTGAAAGCCGCGACCCGCAAGCGCTGCGGCTGGACACCGCTGGTGTACTGACGTTTTCCGCGATGCTGGTGGCCCTGACCACGGCGGTGATCCTCGCGCCGGAGCACGGCTGGACGTCGCCGCTGGTTGATGCCCTGCTGATCGCGGCGGCGGTGTTTTTGCTGGTGTTTATCCTCGTCGAAAACCGCTCCAGCCAACCGATGCTGGAGCTGCGGCTGTTTCGCTTCCCGCGTTTTATTGGCGTGCAGCTCCTGCCGATCGGTACCTGTTACTGCTACATCGTGCTGATCGTGTTGCTGCCCCTGCGGTTTATCGGTGTGGAAGGCGCCAGCGCGCTGGACGCGGGTTTGATGATGCTCGCGTTATCGGCACCGATGCTGGTGGTGCCGATGATCGCCGCATCGCTGACCCGCTGGCTCTCAGCAGGACTGTTGTGTGCCATTGGCTTGCTGATCGCGGCGGTGGGCCTGTGGGGATTAAGCCTGGCCAACCAGCCTGCGCAGACCATCGCCGCAATGCTGGTCATCGGGATCGGCACCGGGCTGCCGTGGGGTTTGATGGATGGCTTGGCGATCAGCGTGGTGCCCAAGGAGCGCGCGGGAATGGCGGCGGGGATTTTCAACACCACCCGCGTGGCCAGTGAAGGCGTGGCGCTGGCGATTACGATGGCGGTATTGGGCGCATTGGTGGCACATCACCTGAAGGGTCTCGCAGGGGCCGACGTGTCAGTGATTGCCCAAGGCCTGGTCATGGGCAACGTGCAACTGGCCTCGGCCGCCCTTCCGCGGGAAGCACTGCGCAGCGCCTACATCGCGGGGTTCAACACCTTGCTGCAACTGCTCGCGGGATTCACCGTGCTGACGGCGTTGGTGGTCCTGGCCTTCATGGGGCGAAACAGCATTGCACCCGTGCAAACCGAACCGGGCATTCAGTCGTTGAGCTGAATCCAAGGCACAAAAAAGCCCGCTCAATGAGCGGGCTTCCTGTGGTACCTGGCGTTCAGCGTTCCAGGTGACCGAATATGGCGCAGCGGACGGGACTCGAACCCGCGACCCCCGGCGTGACAGGCCGGTATTCTAACCGACTGAACTACCGCTGCGCGTAACACATAAAGCGAATGGTGGGTGATGACGGGATCGAACCGCCGACATTCTGCTTGTAAGGCAGACGCTCTCCCAGCTGAGCTAATCACCCTTCACTTTCGGTGTGGGGCGCATTCTATAGCATTTTTCCGTAATGTCATGATTTAAATGCAATTTATTTAAAATATTTTGTCTTCGACCCCGCGCACCCCGCAAAACCGGCGCTTTGGGTGCAAACGCGAGTCTATTGCGTTTGCCCAAGCCTTGGCCCCACAATTAACAATTATTCTCAATAACACCTGGGCCGGGCCTTATGTCTGTGGGTGAACCGCCGTTCCAACGGGAGATTACCGAGCTGTACAGCGAGCATCACGGCTGGCTGTTCACTTGGTTGCGCCGAAAACTGGGCTGTACCCATAACGCCGCCGACGTGGCGCAGGACACCTTCGCGCGGATTCTGCACGCCCGCGAGTCGGTGACCGCCATCCGCGAACCCCGCGCCTATTTAAGTACCACCGCCAGGCGGCTGATCATCGACCAGGCACGGCGCAAGCAGATTGAGCACGCCTACCTTCAGGAATTGATGCTGACGGTGGAAACCCTGGAAGGTTTCCAGTCGCCCGAACAGATCCACACCACCCTGGAAGCCCTCGAGCACATTGCCTTCATGCTGGAAGGCATGCACGACAATGTGCGTCAGGCGTTTGTGCTGTATTACCTCGAAGACCTGACCCAGCAGCAAATCGCCCGCCACCTGAAATTGTCGGAGCGTACGGTACGCAAGTATTTGATCCAGGCCCTGCTGCATTGCAGCCACAGCGTGGATATCTGAACCGCACATGCCCGCCTCCCGCCAACAGATCGATGAACAAGCCGCCGAATGGATGATTCGCCTGCACGAAGGTGAATTGACCGAGGCCCAGCGCCAGGCGTTCGAGCGCTGGAAGCAGCAAGGCCCGCAACACGCCGCATCAGCAGCGCGCATGGAAGATGTGATTGCGCGGATGCAGGCCCTGCGCGGGCAAAAGGCACCGGCCCGGGCGGCCTTGAGTGCGGCCTTTCCCCGGCATGGGAAGGCGCGCAAAAACTACGTCCGCGCGTTGGTACTGGCCTGCAGCCTGGGCCTTCCCGCCATGGCGCTGCTCTACAGTCCTTATCCACAACAATGGATGGCCGATGTGCACAACGGTCCCGGCGAATGGAAAACCCTGCGGCTGGCGGACGGCTCGACGCTGACCCTGAACGGCATCAGTGCGGCGAATCTGCATTTCGACAGCCGGCAGCGCCGCATCGAATTGCTGCAAGGCGAGATCCTGGTGGAAGTGGCCCACGATGGCGAACGGCCATTTGTGGTGCAGACCGCCCAAGGCACCCTGCGCGCCCTGGGTACGCGATTTGTGGTCAGGCGCGAGGATGACGTTACGGTGCTGAGCATGCTCGAATCCCGCGTGGCGGCAAAAAGCGCGAACGGGCAGCAGACACTGGAAGTTGATGCGGGCTCGCAGGCGCGACTCAGCAAAGATGCCGTGCGGCTCTCGGGCAGCATCGATACGGCGAGCATCAATGGGGCCTGGCGCCGCCATCAACTGGTGGTGGATAACCGACCGTTGCCGGAAGTGCTGGATGAGATCGCCCGTCACCGTTCGGGCCGCTTGCAGTTTGATCGCGCCGCACTGGCCAGTCTCAAGGTCTCGGCCGTACTTCCCCTGGATGACACCGACCGCACCTTGCAGATGCTGGCTCAAACCCTGCCGATCACGCTGAAAACCTTTACGCCGTGGCTGATGATCGTCAGCCCGGATACCGAGAGCAAAAAATAATTATCCAAATTGTTTCCGCTTTGTTTAAAGCTACCCGTCAAGGAAGGTATATCGATAACTAAAGGACTG
This sequence comes from Pseudomonas sp. GP01-A4, assembly GCF_058780865.1. Taxonomy (NCBI): domain Bacteria; kingdom Pseudomonadati; phylum Pseudomonadota; class Gammaproteobacteria; order Pseudomonadales; family Pseudomonadaceae; genus Pseudomonas; species Pseudomonas sp. GP01-A4. Next base: position 11,082 of record NZ_JBYSWF010000089.1, on the reverse strand, counting down.
CCATCGTCATGCCGCTCCCTTCCAAACCCCGCAGACGCCTGCTGAGCAGCGCGCCGCTGACCCTCACACTGCTCGCGACGACGCTGCTCAATACCCATCTGGCCCAGGCCGATACGGTAAACGTCGCGGCCCAAGCCTACGACATACCTGCAGGGCCGCTGGGCGCCACACTTAACCAGTTCGCCCAGCAAGCGGGCGTGGCTATCGTGTTCCAGTCCCAGAACCTGCAGGGGCTGAATGGGCCGGGGCTGAAAGGCACTTATAGCGTGGACGCAGGGTTCGGCAGGCTGTTACAGGGCAGCGGCTACCGCGTGATCAAAGGTGATCAGGTGTACGCGCTCGAAGCTGACCCTGCGGCCACCGACGCCATGGAACTAGGCCCGACCCAGGTCAGCTCCAACCAGTTGGGCAACGTTACTGAAGGGACTGATTCCTACACTCCAGGCAGCATCGCGACTGCGACGCGGCTGGTGCTGACCCCCAAGGAAACCCCGCAATCGGTGACCGTCGTCACCCGCAAACACATGGATGATTTCGGCCTGAACAACGTCGACGACGTGATGCGCCACACCCCGGGCATCACCGTGTCGGCCTTCGACACCGACCGCACCAACTACTACGCCCGCGGTTTCTCCATCAATAACTTCCAGTACGACGGCATTCCTTCCACCGCGCGCAACGTCGCCTATTCGGCGGGCAATACCCTGAGCGACATGGCGATCTATGATCGGGTCGAAGTGCTTAAAGGCGCCACCGGCCTGCTCACGGGTGCCGGCTCATTGGGTGCCACGATCAACCTGGTGCGCAAGAAACCCACGGCTGACTTCCAGGGCCATGCCAGCCTCGGCGCGGGCTCCTGGGACAACTACCGCAGCGAACTGGACGTCAGCGGCCCGATGACCGAAAGCGGCAACGTCCGTGGCCGGGCCGTCGCGGCGTATCAGGACAAGCGCTCGTTCATGGACCGTTACTCGCGCAAAAGCCCGGTGTACTACGGCATCATGGAATTCGACCTGTCCCCCGACACGATGCTGACCGTGGGCGGCGACTATCAGGACAGCCTGCCCACCGCCTCGAGCTGGTCCGGCAGTTTTCCGCTGATCAACGCCAATGGCGATCGCAATAGCGTAAAGCGCTCGTTCAACAACGCGGCCAACTGGAGCAGTTGGGAGCAATACACCCGTACCGCCTTCGCCATGCTTGAACATGACCTCGGCAACGGCTGGGTGACCAAACTGCAACTGGACCACAAGATCAACGGCTACCATGCACTGATGGCTTCGATTCAGGGTGACGAGCCCCGTGCAGACGGCACCGCACATGTCACTTCGCAAAAATACACCGGGGAAACCGTCAGCGACTCCGCCGACCTGTACGCAAGCGGCCCCTTCAGCCTGGGCGGCCGTGAGCATGAACTGGTGGTGGGCGGCTCCATCGGCATTTCGGACTGGAACGGCAAGGGCTACTGGAACCTCGCCCCCAACCTCGTCGACTTCAATAACTGGCACGGCCACGCCCCCCAACCTTACTGGGGCGCGCCGCAGCAATACATCGACGACACCATTCGCCAGACCGGCGCCTACATGACCACACGCCTGAACCTGGCCGATGACCTGAAGCTGCTGCTCGGTGGCCGCGTGGTCAATTACCACCTGACCGGCAATAACCCGTCCTACCGCGAGACCGGACGCTTCGTACCGTATGTCGGCGTGGTGTATGACCTGGATGAAACCTACTCGGTCTACGCCAGCTACACCGATATCTTCATGCCCCAGGAGAACTACAACCGCGACCGGCAAAACCAGTTGCTTGAGCCGGACGAAGGCCAAAACTACGAGCTGGGCATGAAGGCTGATTTCTTCGACGGACGCCTGAACGCCAGCGCAGCGTACTTCGAGGTCCATGAAAACAACCGCGCCGTTTCCGACGACGACTACAACAACCTGAAACCTACACCGCAGAACTATGCCTACAAAGGCACCAAGGCCGTCACCAAGGGCTACGAGCTTGAAGTGTCCGGCGAGTTGAGCCCGGGCTGGCAGATTCAGGCCGGCTACACCCACAAGGTGGTGCGTGACGACCAGGACCAGAAGATTTCCACGTTCGAGCCCGAAGACCAGGTCAAGCTGTACACCACTTATAAGCTCAAAGGCGACCTGGACAAGCTGACCGTCGGCGGTGGCGTGCGCTGGCAAAGCGTGGGCTGGCAGGACATCTACAACACCCCCCATGGCGGTTATGAAGAGTTCTCCCAGGAGGCGTACTGGCTGGTGGACTTGATGACCCGTTACCAGATCACCAAGAACGTGTCGGCGACGCTGAACGTCAACAACATCTTCGACAAGTCCTACTACACCAACATCGGCTTCTATAACTCCGCCGCTTATGGTGAGCCGCGCAACTTTATGGTCACCACCCGCTGGGATTTCTGAACCCAATCAAAAACGCCCCCGATCACGGTACATGATCGGGGGCGTTTTTCTGACTGATGGTTTTAGCAAACCCCAGACAGCAAAAAGCCCGCTCAATGAGCGGGCTTCCTGTGGTACCTGGCGTTCAGCGTTCCAGGTGACCGAATATGGCGCAGCGGACGGGACTCGAACCCGCGACCCCCGGCGTGACAGGCCGGTATTCTAACCGACTGAACTACCGCTGCGCGTAACACATAAAGCGAATGGTGGGTGATGACGGGATCGAACCGCCGACATTCTGCTTGTAAGGCAGACGCTCTCCCAGCTGAGCTAATCACCCTTCACTTTCGGTGTGGCGCGCATTCTACGGAGCGACCCATAGTCTGGCAAGCACTTTCTTAAATAATTTTTTTCAGGCCTTCCAATGGCTTAGCGAGGGTTGGCCTATGACGCCATGAGGAGAATAATGCCCCCCTTTGTATATAAGGAGAGACTCACCCCATGTGGTTCAAAAACCTGCTTATCTATCGCCTGACCCAAGATCTGCCTGTTGATGCCGAGGCGTTGGAAACTGCACTGGCCACCAAACTGGCGCGCCCTTGTGCAAGCCAGGAGTTGACCACTTACGGTTTCGTCGCCCCTTTCGGTAAAGGCGAAGACGCGCCCCTGGTACACGTCAGCGGTGATTTCCTGCTGATCGCTGCGCGCAAGGAAGAACGTATCCTGCCGGGTAGCGTGGTGCGTGATGCGGTGAAGGAAAAGGTCGAAGAGATCGAAGCCGAGCAAATGCGCAAGGTCTACAAAAAGGAACGCGACCAGATCAAGGATGAAATCATCCAGGCCTTCCTGCCGCGCGCGTTCATCCGTCGCTCGTCGACCTTCGCCGCCATCGCGCCGAAACAAGGCCTGATCCTGGTGAACTCCGCCAGCCCGAAACGTGCCGAAGACCTGCTGTCCACCCTGCGTGAAGTGATCGGCACCCTGCCAGTACGTCCGCTGACCGTGAAAACCGCGCCAACCGCCATCATGACCGACTGGGTCACCACCCAGAAACCGGCCGATGACTTCTTCGTCCTCGACGAATGCGAACTGCGCGACACCCACGAAGACGGCGGCATCGTGCGCTGCAAACGCCAGGACCTGACCGGCGAAGAGATCCAGCTGCACCTGACCACCGGCAAAGTCGTGACCCAATTGTCCCTGGCCTGGCAGGACAAGCTGTCCTTCATGCTGGACGACAAAATGACCGTCAAGCGCCTGAAGTTCGAAGACCTGCTGCAGGATCAGGCGGAACAGGACGGCGGCGACGAAGCACTGGGCCAGCAGGACGCCAGCTTTACCCTGATGATGCTGACGTTTGGCGACTTCCTGCCGGCGTTGGTTGAGGCACTGGGTGGCGAAGAAACCCCACAAGGTATCTAAAGCCTTGTGAAGATCAAAATGTGGGAGCGGGCTTGCTCGCGAATGCGTCCTTTCAGTTGATATCTTCCTGGCTGACACACCGCATTCGCGAGCAAGCCCGCTCCCACATTTGATCGCATGCGCACTTCCAAAATCGAATAACAAGGACCAACCCCATGCGTGCACTCGCCGCCTTGAGCCGTTTCGTCGGCAATACCTTCGCCTACTGGGTGCTGATTTTTGCCGTGGTTGCGTTCCTGCAACCCGCCTGGTTTCTCGGCCTCAAAGGCGCCATCGTGCCGCTGTTGGGCCTGGTAATGTTCGGCATGGGGCTGACCCTCAAACTTGAAGATTTCGCTGAAGTCGCGCGCCATCCGTGGCGCGTGGCATTGGGTGTGGTCGCGCATTTCGTGATCATGCCCGGCGTGGCCTGGCTGCTGTGCCAGGTCTTTCACCTGCCACCGGAAATTGCCGTCGGTGTGATCCTCGTCGGCTGCTGCCCGAGCGGCACGTCGTCCAACGTCATGACCTGGCTGGCCCGAGGCGACCTGGCCCTGTCGGTGGCCATTGCAGCCGTCACCACCCTCCTCGCTCCGCTGCTGACGCCCGCGCTGATCTGGCTGCTGGCCTCGGCCTGGTTGCCGGTGTCGTTCATGGAGTTGTTCTGGTCGATCCTGCAAGTGGTACTGCTGCCGATCGTGTTGGGCGTGGTGGCGCAGCGCTTGCTGGGCGCCCGGGTACGGCATGCGGTCGAGGTGTTGCCGCTGGTGTCGGTGGTCAGCATCGTGGCGATTGTCGCCGCCGTGGTGGCGGCCAGCCAGGCGAAGATTGCCGAGTCGGGCCTGCTGATCATGGCGGTGGTGATCCTGCATAACACCTTTGGCTTCCTGCTGGGCTATTTCACCGGCCGTGTGTTCGGGCTGCCGCTGGCACAACGCAAATCCCTGTCGCTGGAAGTGGGCATGCAGAACTCCGGCTTGGGCGCCGCACTGGCAAGTGCGCATTTCTCGCCGCTGGCGGCGGTGCCGAGTGCGCTGTTCAGCGTCTGGCACAATATTTCCGGGGCACTCCTGGCTACGTACTTCCGGCGGATGAGCGAAAAGGAAGACCGCGAATTGTTGGCGGGCAAGTCCGAAACTTGATCACCTGATCAATATTCGGCAATCTACCGGGCTTCGCGGGGACGACCCTGCGACGCAATCAAGCGCTTAATCCGGGGACGACCCCACCTAAGAAGGGAGGTCATCATGTCCTGGATCATTCTGTTTTTTGCCGGACTGTTTGAAGTCGGCTGGGCCGTCGGACTGAAATACACCGACGGTTTCAGCAAGCCACTGCCCACGGCCCTGACGATTGCCGCCATGGCCGTCAGCCTCGGGTTGCTGGGGTTGGCCATGAAGGAACTGCCGCTGGGTACCGCCTATGCCATCTGGACCGGTGTCGGTGCAGTGGGCACGGTGATTGCCGGGATTATCCTGTTCGGGGAGTCCATGGCGCTGTTTCGACTGGCCAGTGTGGCGTTGATTATCTGCGGGCTTATTGGGCTCAAGATCAGCGCTTAGGCCACTACCGCCTTCGCGAGCAAGCCCGCTCCCACATTTGGAATGCATTCCAAGTGTGGGAGCGGGCTTGCTCGCGAAGAGGCCCTCAAATACACCAAAAAACTACCTGACACTCCCGCGCAATTCCCCCACCACCCCATGCAACGCCTCGGGCGTCGCCGCCTCCACCGTTACCGGCGCGCCGGCCACCAGGGTCACTCGCGACCAGATCCGGTGGAAGAAGCCCTTGTTCGGATCGCGACTGAAAAAACTCCCCCACAACCCCTGCAACGCCATCGGAATCACCGGCACCGGCGTCTCTCCAAGAATCCGCGTCACGCCGCTTCGGAACTCGTTCATCTCGCCATCGGAGGTCAATTTTCCTTCCGGGAAGATGCACACCAGCTCGCCGTCCTTAAGGTAGTGGGCAATCCGCTGGAAGGCCTTTTCGTAGATCTGGATGTCCTCATGCCGCCCGGCAATCGGAATCGCCCCGGCAGTGCGGAAGATAAAGTTCAAAACCGGCAGGTTGTAGATCTTGTAGTACATGACAAAACGAATCGGCCGACGCACCGAACCGGCAATCAACAGCGCATCGACAAACGACACGTGATTGCACACCAGCAACGCCGCGCCCTCGTCTGGGATCAGCTCGAGGTTCTTGTGCTCGACGCGGTACATGGAATGGCTGAGCAGCCAGATCATGAAACGCATGGTGAACTCGGGCACGATCTTGAAGATGTAGGTGTTGACCGCGATGTTCAGCAGCGACACCACCAGGAACAGCTCGGGAATCGACAGCTTGGCCACGCTCAGCAGCAGGATCGAGACGATCGCCGAGACCACCATGAACAGCGCATTGAGAATGTTGTTGGCCGCGATCACCCGCGCCCGCTCGTTCTCGGCGGTACGCGACTGAATCAACGCGTACAGCGGCACGATATAGAAGCCGCCGAATACGCCAAGGCCGAGGATATCGAACAACACCCACCACGCCTGGCCGTAACTCAGCACGGCGATCCAGTCGTTGGCCTGGACGTTCTGCGGGAAGCCGCCGGAATGCCACCACAACAGCAGGCCGAACACGGTCAAACCGAACGAGCCGAACGGCACCAGGCCGATCTCGACTTTGCGCCCGGAGAGCTTTTCGCACAGCATCGAACCCAGTGCGATGCCCACCGAGAACACCGTGAGGATCAGCGTTACCACAGTCTCGTCGCCGTACATCCATTCCTTGGCGTAGGCCGGGATTTGCGTCAGGTAGATCGCGCCGACAAACCAGAACCACGAGTTGCCGACAATCGAGCGCGACACCGCCGGTGTCTGCCCCAGGCCGAGCTTCAAGGTGGCCCAGGACTGACTGAAGATATTCCAGTTCAGGCGCATCTCGGGGCTGGACGCCGCCGCGCGCGGAATGCTGCGGCTGGCCAGGTAGCCCAGCACCGCAATGCCGACGATGGCCGTCGAGACCACCGGCGCGTAATGGGTGGACGACATCATGATCCCGGCGCCAATGGTGCCCGCGAGGATCGCGAGGAACGTGCCCATTTCCACCAGGCCATTGCCGCCCACCAGCTCATCTTCGTGCAGGGCCTGGGGCATGATCGAGTACTTCACCGGCCCGAACAGCGCCGAGTGCGTGCCCATGGCAAACAGCGCCAGCAGCATCAGCTCCAGGTGGTTGAACATGAAACCCACCGCGCCCACGGACATGATCACGATTTCGCCGATCTTGATCACCCGGATCAGCGCGTCCTTGTTGAACTTCTCGCCAAATTGCCCGGCCAGGGCCGAGAACAGGAAGAACGGCAGGATAAACAGCAACGCGCAGAGATTGACCCAGATCGAGCGGTCGCCCTCGATGGTCAGCTTGTAGAGAATCGCCAGGATCAACGACTGCTTGAATATATTGTCGTTGAACGCACCAAGGGACTGGGTAATGAAGAACGGCAGGAAACGCCGTTTGCGCAGCAAAGTGAATTGCGAGGGGTGGCTCATCGTCCGTGTTCCTGCGTGGCCTGAAGGCTGTTATTGGTTTTTCCAGGCCACGACTTTACCTAATCCTGCTTACTTATTCGCTAGTCCTGCAATGCACGGCGATACAAAAAGCTCGCCTTTATAGGCGCCCTGCACCGTGCGCTTGGCGACAATCAGCCACATCAGCGCCAGCGCCGCCACCAACACGCAACCAACGATGCTGAAAAAACCCAGGTGCAAGGTGCTCGCCAGTTTCAGCGTGGCCAGCGAGTACACGCCCAACGGGAAGGTGAAGCCCCACCAGCCAAGGTTGAACGGGATACCGGCCCGCAGGTAACGCAGGGTGATCAGCACCGCGATCAGCATCCACCACAAGCCGAAGCCCCACAGGGTGATGCCTGCGACCAGGCCGATGCCGTTGGCCATCTCACCGACGCCGGGCAGACCGTTGGCGGCAAAGATGGCAGGTGCATCACCGCCCAGTACCAGCATGCCCAGGGCACCGGTGCCGATGGGACCTAGAGCCAGCCAGCTCGACGCGGCCATATTGGCGTGTGGCAGTTTATGCAGGGCCATGCGCAGCATCAGGATGGTCAGGATGCTGAACGCCACCGGCAGGGAGAACGCCCACAGCACGTAGCTGGTCACCAGCATCACCAGTTGCGAATGGGCGTCGGCCAGGTGCGGCGCCAGCAGGCCACCGCTGGCGGCGGCGACTTCCGCGGCCACCACCGGCAACAGCCACACGGCAGTCATCTGGTCGATACTGTGTTCCTGGCGGGTGAACATCATGAACGGGATCAGCACCCCGCAGGCCAGGGCCATCGCGACGTCGAGCCACCACAGCACCTCGGCCAGTTGCACCACGCCATCCCCCCAGCGCGGCACGCCGAACAGCAGGAAGCCGTTGATAATGGTCGCCAGGCCCATGGGGATGGTGCCGAAGAACATCGACACCGTGGAGTGCCCGAAAATGCGTCGCGCCTCGTGGAAAAACATCACCCAGCGTGCCGCATACAGCACGCTGAACAGCACAAACAGGCCAATGGTAAACAGCCACAGCCCTTCGGCCACGGCGTGCAGCCCCGCCAGGTTGACCGGCAATTGCGCCAGCGCCAACGCCAGCACTCCGGTGCCCATGGTGGCGGCAAACCAGTTGGGGGTGAACTGGCGAATCACTTCCCGGGGACGGGTCAGGTGACTGAAGGGTTTCAAGCTGCTGTGAAGCGTATTTGGGCAAGTCATGGTGTATTCCTCTTCCTCGCATGAGGTTGAGACCATGGTAGAACCGAATCGAATATCTATATAACGGGTAATATCTCTAACTGTTATCTGTTTCGTAGATATGCGATTAAACGCTGCCTTCGGTTTCAATCACCAGAATCCGTGCGGGGCCCTGTGGATGGGCCACATGCTCGGTGCCGACACTGGCGTAGAAGATGTCGCCTACCTGAAGCAAGGCCATCTGTTCGCTGCCGTTTTCGCGATAGTGCATCTGCACCTGGCCATCAAGCACCACGAACACCTCTTCGCCGTCATTCACGTGCCAGCGATACGGCTGGTCGGTCCAATGCAAACGGGTGGTGATGCCGTTCATATTGGCGATGTCCAGCGCCTCCCAGGCGCGGGTGCCGGTGAATTCTTTGCTGCGGATGATCTTCATGGGTGAATCCCAAGGCGTAAGGGTGACGAATTATTACCGAATCAATTACCCGCCGTCGCCCTGCTCTTCGCCAAATCCTGCATTAGCAACGCCACCAACGCGCCGAGTGCCAATACAATCAGCACCACGCCATAACCGTCGGTGGTGGCGATCAAACCGAAGGTGCGCGTCAAGTTGCCCGCCAACAGCGACGGCACACAGAACGCCAGGTAACTCAGCACATAGAACGCCGACATCAAGCCCGCCCGCTCATGGGGCAAGGCCAACGGCAAGACGCTGCGCAGCGCACCGAGGAATCCCGAGCCAAAACCACCGCCGGCGATCAGCGTGGCAATGAAGAACAGCGGCAGGCTGGCGCTGTGGACGGCCGTGAGGATCAGCGCAACACCCACCGCCAGCAGCACGGCGCCCAACCGCAGGACTTTGTCCGCCGGGCGGTTGCGCAGGCTGAAAATCATCACCGCCCCGCTCAGCGTCAACACCGCCACCAGTCCGCCGCCGATCAGGTTCGAGGTGGACCCGGTCGCCGCCCGCACCAGCGAGGGCGCCAGGGACAGGTAAAAGCCGCCCATGGCCCATACGGCTACGTCTACCGGCAACGAGATCCACAAGGCGCGGCGGGCCTGGGGCGGTACATGCAAGGTGGGCCATAGCGAGGCCAGGGCCCCCGGAATCCGGCTGACTGTCTCCGGCAGGCGCCAGACGTACAATGCCTGCAGGATCATCAACCCGAGCAGGGTCCAGTAAATCAACGTGGTCGGCATCGGCGCGAACTCCACCAGCAGGCTGCAGCCCATGGCCCCGCAGGCCATGCCCAGCAAAGGCGCTACGCTGTTGATCAGCGGGCCTTGCTGGCGGTCGGTGTCGAGCAATGCGGCGCCCAGTACGGCGGTGGCCATGCCGGTGGCAAAGCCTTGTACCGTGCGGGCGGCAATCAGCCAGCCGACGCTGTCGGCATTGATAAACAGCAGCATCGCCAGCATATCGAGGAGCAGCGCGGCAAAAATTACCGGCTTGCGCCCCAGGTGGTCCGACAGTGAACCCACGGTCAGCAATGCAGCCAGCAGGCTCAAGGCGTAAATGCCAAATACCAGGGTCAACATCGCCGCCGAAAAGTGCAGGCCCTCTTGATAGAGGTGGTACAACGGGGTCGGCGCGCTGGAGGCGGCGAGAAACGTCAGCAAGGTGATCGCCAGAAACACCAGGCTGGAACGATGAGAAGTAACGCTGGACATGGGCACGCTCCGCTAAAGCTAATATTTTGCTTTTGCGGAGTGTGCTACCGGATGGCGCTTAAAGCAAATTCTTTGTGTTAAGGTTTTACGCATGGCGATAAAAGAAGGGCTCCGCCCGGGGGGCCGTAGTGCCCGGGTCCAGGAATCAGTGCATTCGGCAGTGCGTGAATTGCTCGAAGAGCAGGACCGTTCCAGCGTGACCGTGCCGCAGATAGCCACGCGCGCCGGAGTGACGCCTTCGACCATCTACCGGCGCTGGGGTGACTTGGCGGCGCTGCTGGCCGATGTTGCGATGGCCCGTCTGCGCCCGGACAGTGAGCCGGCTGATACCGGCAGCCTGCGCGGAGACCTGCGGGCCTGGGGTGAGCAATACCGTGATGAGATGAGCTCGGACCTTGGCCGCGAGATGATGCGTGATGTGCAATGCAGTCAGGCGCCGGGGTATTGCGTGGGGATTCTCACCGGGCAGTTGGAGACGATCCTGGATCGGTACACCGACGACGCCGGAACACTTCCCAGCGTGGATCGGCTGATCAATTTGATCGTTGCGCCAACCGTGTTTCGTAATCTGTTTTCTACCGCGCCGCTTGAGGTTGAAGAACTGCATGAGCTGATTGAGTTGGCTTTGCTGCCGTAAGGTGGTTTGTGGGTTTGGGTTTGGGTGTATATCCGTTATTTGGGTTGTTGCTGATATGGGTTCCGCTCTTACAGCGGCTCACTTTTGAAAAGCGCAAAAGTAAATCTAAAGCGGGCACGGTCAAAAATGTGGGAGCGGGCTTGCTCGCGAAGGTCGTTAACGATGACGCGGGCATTCTGAATGAACGCGGCGCCCTCAGGTTTTTCGCGAGCAAGCC
>NZ_JBYSWF010000088.1:0-24003 GCF_058780865.1 Pseudomonas sp. GP01-A4 | reverse complement strand
CTAATTTCCCAACCCTGCGGGAAGCCTCCCGGCCCACGACTGCGCCCGCGCTTTAAACCGGGCCTCCCAGGCACTTACGCGACAGCTGAAAACGGACTTTCTCCTCAACCGTATCCGACTCAAAAAAGCAGGTTACCCCATGCAGTTCAGCAAATTACTGGCAGCTCTTTCCACCCACCCGATCCGCCTGCAAATGGACGAAGGCGACCTGATCATCCTGGGTGACGACGACGCGCTGGATGACGCCCTATGGGACCAACTGATCGCCCACAAACCCCAACTGCTCGACCTCGTCGCCCAACACGGCGGCGACTGGCTCAGCCCGGCCTACCGCATCACCCCGGACATGCTGCCCCTGGTCAACCTCGACCAACCCGCCATCGACCGCATCGTCGCCGCGATCCCCGGCGGGGCGGCGAATGTGCAAGATATCTACCCCTTGGCGCCGCTCCAGGAAGGCATGCTCTACCACCATCTGTCAGCGCACCAGGGCGACCCCTACGTGCTGCACGCGCAGTTCGTGTTCGACAGCCGCGCCCGTCTTGAAACCTTCGCCCAGGCCTTGCAATGGGTCATCGACCGCCACGATATCCTGCGCACCTCGATGGCCTGGGATCGCCTCGACGAACCCCTGCAAGTCGTCTGGCGCAAGGCCTCGCTGGCCTGCGAAGAAGCCCGCCTCGACGGCGATGTACTGACCCAACTGCAAGCCCTCTACGACGCCCGCAACTACCGCATGGACCTCGGCCAGGCACCGCTGCTGCGCCTGGTGTTCGCCGAAGACCCGCGCAACCAGCGTGTGGTCGCCATGCTGCTGTTCCACCACACCATCCTCGACCACACCGCCCTCGACGTAGTGCGCCGGGAGATTCAGCTGCACCTCGCCGGCCAGACCGAACACGCCAGTGCACCGGTGCCGTTTCGCAACTACATCGCCCAGGTCCGCCATGGCGTCAGCGAACAGGCTCACGAAGCGTTCTTCCGTGAGATGCTGGCCGATATCGACGAGCCAACCCTGCCGTTCGGCCTGCAGGATGTGCAGGGTGACGGGTATGGCATCGACGAAACCCGCATTGCCGTCGACAGCGACCTGAGCCGCCGTCTAAGGGCCCAGGCAAGGCCGTTGGGTGTCAGTCCCGCCAGTGTGATGCACCTGGCGCTGGCCCAGGTGCTGGGCAAGGTCTCGGCTCGCGAAGCCGTGGTATTTGGCAGCGTGATGCTCGGCCGCATGGGCGCAGGCGAGGGCTCCGACCAGGCCCTGGGCATGTTCATCAACACCCTGCCGCTACGGGTAGATGTAGGCGAACAAAGCGTGCGCGAGGGCGTACAAACCACCCATAAACGCCTGACCGAATTGCTCGATCACGAACACGCCTCCCTGGCCCTGGCCCAGCGTTGCAGCGGTGTGGCCGCACCCACGCCGTTGTTCAGTGCCATCCTCAATTACCGTCACAGCGATGCCTCGGACACCCAGGCGGTGATCGATATCGCCGAAGGCATCCAGGTGTTGGGCGCCGAAGAACGCACCAACTACCCGCTGACGGTCAACGTCGATGACCTGGGCGAAGGCTTTGCCTTTACCGTGATGGTGGACGCCTCCATCGGCGCGACGCGCATTGCCGGTTACCTGCACACCGCCCTGGAAAACCTGGTGCTGGCCCTGGAACAAACGCCAGATGCACCGTTGCACAACCTGGGCATCCTGCCTGCCGCCGAACGCCAGCATCTGCTGCATGGCCTTAACGCCAGCACCCAGCACTACGCCGATTCAGCCCTGATCCACCAGCAAGTCGAAGCTCATGCCGCCAGCCATCCCGAAGCCATCGCGCTGCGCTTTGAACACGAACACCTGAGCTACCGCGAGCTGAACGAGCGCGCCAACCAGGTTGCGCATTGCCTGCTCAAGCATGGCATCCGCCCCGACGACCGGGTGGCGATCTGTGTCGAACGCGGGCTGGAAATGATCATTGGCCTGCTGGGGATTCTCAAGGCTGGGGCGGGTTATGTGCCGATCGATCCGGCCTACCCGCTGGACCGTATCGCCTACACCCTGAAAGACAGCGCGCCGCTGGCGGTGCTGGTGCAGGACGACACCCGCCACTTGGTGGGCGACGTCACGTCGATCGACCTCAACAGCCTGCAGCACGAGCCCATCGTCAACCCCAACGTTGCAATCAGCGCGTCCAGCCTGGCCTATGTGATCTACACCTCCGGCTCCACCGGCCTGCCCAAGGGCGTGATGATCGAACACCGCAACGTCGCGCGACTGTTCAGCGCCACCGAGCACTGGTTCAAGTTCAACGCCAATGACACCTGGGCGCTGTTCCACTCGTTTGCCTTCGACTTCTCGGTGTGGGAGATCTGGGGCGCGCTGATGCATGGCGGGCAGTTGCTGGTGGTGCCGCAGCTGGTCAGCCGCTCGCCGGACGAGTGTTACGCACTGCTGTGCGAAGCCGGCGTCAGTATTCTCAACCAGACGCCGAGCGCGTTCCGCCAGTTGATCGCGGCACAGGGCCGCAGCCAGCAACTGCACTCGCTGCGCCAGGTGATCTTCGGCGGTGAAGCCCTGGAACCGGGGATTCTCAAGCCGTGGTACGCCCGGGTGACCAACGCCGGTACGCGGTTGGTCAACATGTATGGCATCACCGAAACCACCGTGCACGTGACCTACCATGCCCTGGAGGCGGCGGATGCACAGCGGGTGGGCGTGAGCCCGATTGGCGTGCGCATTCCCGACTTGCAACTGTATGTGCTGGACGCCCGCCGCGAACCGGTGCCGAGCGGCGTAGTCGGGGAGTTGTACGTCGGCGGTGCCGGCGTGGCGCGGGGTTATCTCAACCGCGATGAGCTGACGGCCGAACGTTTTCTGACGGATTCCGCAACCGGCCTGCGCCTGTACAAGACCGGTGACCTCGGCCGGATGCTGGCCGACGGCAGTGTCGAGTACCTGGGGCGCAACGACGACCAGGTGAAGATTCGCGGTTTCCGTATCGAACTGGGGGAGATCGAAGCACGCCTGGCCACCTGCGAAGGTGTGCGCGAAGCCGTGGTGATTGCCCGCGAAGACGAACCGGGCGACAAGCGCCTGGTGGCCTACGTGATTGCCCAGCCTGAACACACGCCCACTGCCGCTGAGATGCGTGACCACCTGCTGCTGTCCCTCGCCGAGTACATGGTGCCCAGCGCCTTTGTGCTGCTCGACGCGTTCCCGCTTACCACCAACGGCAAGCTCGACCGCAAGGCCTTGCCGGCACCGGACGCCGATGCCCTGGCCCGTCGTGGTTATGAAGCGCCACAAGGCGCGGTGGAAACCGCGATCGCGAATCTCTGGCAAGACCTGCTCAAGGTCGACCGGGTCGGGCGCCAGGACAACTTTTTCGAGCTGGGCGGCCATTCGTTGCTGGCGGTCAAGCTGATCGAGCGCATGCGCCAGCTCGAGCTGAGCGCCGATGTGCGGGTGCTGTTCGGCCAGCCGACCCTGGCTGCGCTGGCCGCTGCGGTGGGCGGGCAACATGAAGTGCAGGTCCCGGCCAACCTGATCGGCGAAGCGACGCGGCACATCACCCCGGACATGCTGCCGCTGGTGAATCTCGACCAGCAGGCCATCGACCATATCATCGCCAGTGTCCCCGGCGGCATCGCTAACGTGCAGGACATCTACGGCCTGGCCCCGTTGCAGGCCGGCATCCTGTACCACCACCTGGCAACCACCGAAGGCGATCCCTACGTGTTGCAGGTGCAGTTCAGCTTCAGCGGCCATGAGCCGGTCGAGGCGTTTATCCGTGCGCTGCAAAGTGTGATCGAGCGCAACGATATCCTGCGTACCGGGATTGTCTGGGAAGGCCTGGACGAGCCGGTGCAGGTGGTCTTGCGCCAGGCGCTGCTGGTGGTTGAGCAGGTTGAAGCCGATCCTTCCAGCGCCGTATTGGCGCAACTGCAGGAACGCTTCGACCCACGCCACTACCGCCTCGACCTGTCCCGCGCCTCGTTGATGCGGTTTGCCTACGCCGAGGATCACGGCCGTTACGTCGGCATCCTGCTGCTGCACCACATCCTGCTGGACCACACCGCGTTGCAGGTGCTGGTGGAGGAAATGAGCGCGAGCCTTGCAGGCGAAACCTGCTTGCTGCCCGACGCCGTGCAGTACCGCAACTACGTGGCCCAGGCGCGCCTCGGTGTGAGCGCTGCGCAGCATGAGGCGTTCTTCAGCGAAATGCTCGGCGACATCGACGAGCCGACCCTGGCCTTCGGCTTGCAGGACGTGAACCGCGACGGCAGCGGTGTGCGCGAAGCGCACGTGGCATTGGCACCGGCCCTCAGCCTGGGCCTTCGCGAGCAGGCCCGGCAACTGGGGGTGAGTGCCGCAAGCCTGGTGCACCTGGCGTGGGCCCAGGTCCTCGGCCAGGTCTCGGGCCAGGATGACGTGGTCTTCGGCACCGTGCTGCTGGGCCGGCTGCACGGCGGCGAGGGCGCCGACCGGGCGCTGGGAATGTTCATCAATACCTTGCCGTTGCGGGTCAGTGTCGGCGCGGTGGGCGTGCAGGCTGGCGTGCGCGCCACCCATGCGCGGCTGGCACAGTTGCTGGGGCATGAACATGCCTCCTTGTCCCTGGCCCAGCGATGCAGTGGCGTGTCCGGTGCGCTGCCGTTGTTCAGCACCTTGCTCAACTACCGCCACAGCGCGCCGGGTGAAGCGCCGGGCGCCAGCCCGTTCGCCGACGCCGGGATCGAAATCCTCAGTTCCGAGGAGCGCAGCAACTACCCGCTGGTGCTGAACGTCGACGACCTCGGCGCAGGTTTTGCCCTGACCGTGCAAGGCGTGGCGGAGGTGGATGTGCGGCGCGTCGGCGACTACATGCTCAGCGCCTTGCGCAACCTGGCCACGGCACTGCAACAGGCGCCGACCACACCGCTGCATCAAGTGTCGATCCTGCCACCCGCCGAGCGGCATCAAGTGCTGGTGGACTTCAACGCCACTGCCCGCGCCTACCCGGCTGCGCACACCGTGCACGGGATCTTCGAAGCCAGCGTCCTGACCAGCCCCGACGCGCTGGCGGTGGTGCACGGCGACGTGTCGCTTACTTACCGCGAACTCAACCTGCGGGCCAATCGCCTGGCCCACTATTTGATCGACCAGGGTGTAAAACCGGGCGACAGCGTGGCCATCGCGCTGCCACGTTCCATCGACCTGCTGGTCAGCCAACTGGCCATCCTCAAGTGCGCGGCGGTGTACGTGCCGCTGGACATCAATGCGCCGGACGAACGCCAGGCGTTCATGGTGCAGGACAGTCACGCCGGGCAGGTGCTGCGTGATCTCGACGGGCTGAACCTCGACAATCAGCCGGCCCATAATCCGAACCTGTCCCAGTCTGCCGAAAGCGTGGCGTACATCATGTACACCTCCGGCTCAACCGGTGCGCCCAAGGGCGTGCAGGTGCCACATCGCGCCGTCTCTCGATTGGTGATCAACAACGGCTACGCCGACTTCAATCACCGCGACCGGGTGGCCTTCGCCTCGAACCCGGCGTTCGACGCCAGCACCCTCGATGTGTGGGCGCCGTTGCTCAACGGCGGCTGCGTGGTGGTGGTCGAGCATGCCACGTTGCTGTCCCAGGCCGCGTTTGGCGCCCTGTTGCAGGAGCAATCCGTCAGCGTGTTGTGGATGACCGCCGGGCTGTTCCATCAGTACGCCGACGGGTTGATGCCGATGTTCCGGCAACTGCGCTACCTGATCGTCGGCGGCGATGTGCTTGACCCGCAGGTGATCGCCCGGGTGCTTGAGCACGGCGCGCCGCAGCACCTGCTGAATGGCTATGGCCCCACCGAAGCCACGACGTTTTCCACCACCTTCGAGATCAAGTCGGTGGGTGAGGGCGGTATTCCGATTGGTCGACCGATTGGCAACAGCCGCGCCTACGTGCTGGATGCACGGCAGCAGCCGGTGGCGCTGGGCGTGGTTGGCGAGCTGTACATCGGTGGCGCGGGTGTGGCCAAGGGTTACCTGAACCAGCCGCAATTGACCGCCGAGAAATTTATCGTCGACCCGTTCGGCGATGGGCTGCTGTACCGCACCGGCGACCTGGCGAGCTGGCAGGCGGACGGCACCTTGCTGTACCAGGGCCGCAACGACCATCAGCTGAAAATCCGGGGTTTCCGTATCGAGCCCGGTGAAATCGAAAGCTGCCTCGCCAGCTATTCCGGCGTGAAAGACACGGTGGTGCTGGCCCGTGAAGATGAGCCCGGCGACAAGCGCCTGGTGGCTTACTACACCGCCCAGGCGCCGCTGAGTATTGAAGCGTTGCGAGCGCACCTGCAAAGCCGGCTGCCGGACTACATGGTGCCGTCGGCCTATGTCTGGTTGGAACTGTTGCCGCTGACCGCGAATGGCAAGCTGGACCGCAAGGGCCTGCCTGCGCCGGATCAGGCGTCGCTGCTCAGCCGTGGTTTCGAAGCCCCGGAGGGCGAGGTGGAAACCCTGCTGGCGCAAATCTGGCAGGACGTGCTGAAGGTCGAGCGTGTCGGGCGTTTTGACCACTTCTTTGAACTCGGCGGCCATTCGTTGCTGGCGGTGAGCCTGATCGAGCGCATGCGCCAGGCCGGCCTGAGCGCCGATGTGCGGGTGCTGTTCAACCAGCCAAGCCTGGCGGCGCTGGCGGCGGCGGTGGGCAGTGGCCGGGAAATCGTGGTGCCGGCCAACGGCATTGCGCCGGGCTGCGAGCACATCACGCCGTCGATGCTGACCCTGGTCAAGCTGGACCAGCCGGCCATCGACCGCATCGTGGCGACGGTGCCCGGCGGTGCGGCCAACGTGCAGGATATCTACCCGCTGGCGCCGTTGCAGGAAGGCATCCTCTACCACCACATCAGCGCCGAACAGGGTGACCCCTACCTGCTGCAATCGCGCATGGCGTTTGACAGCGTCGAGCGTTTGCAGGCCTTCATGGGCGCGCTGCAAAAGGTCGTGGCGCGCCACGATATCCTGCGCACCAGCGTGGTGTGGGAAGGCTTGGACAGCCCGGTGCAAGTGGTGTGGCGCCAGGCCGAACTGGTGGTGCAGAACATCCCGCTGGACCCGGCCGATGGTGATGTGATCGAACAACTGCACGCGCGTTTTGATGCCCGCCACTATCGCCTGGATATCACCCAGGCGCCGCTGCTGCGCATGGTGTATGCGCAGGACCCGGCCAACCAGCGGGTCGCGGCGATCCTGCTGTTCCATCACCTGGCACTGGACCACACCGCCATGGAAGTGGTCGGCCAGGAAATGCGGGCGTTCCTGTTCAACCAGGCCGATGACTTGCCGGCCGCGGCACCGTTCCGTCACTACGTGGCCCAGGCTCGCCTGGGTGTCAGCGCCCAGGAACACGAGCAGTTCTTCCGCGAAATGCTCGCCGATGTCGACGAGCCCACGCTGCCCTTCGGCGTGCAGGATGTGCAGGGCGATGGCCGGGATATCGAAGAGGCCGAATTGCCCGTCGATGCAGGGCTGGCGCTGCGGGTTCGTGAACAGGCGCGGCAACTGGGGGTCAGCGCTGCGAGCCTGATGCACCTCGCGTGGGCCCAGGTCCTCGGGCTGGTGTCGGGCCGTCAGGACGTGGTATTCGGCACCGTATTGATGGGCCGCATGCAAGCCGGCGAAGGTGCCGACCGGGCATTGGGCATGTTCATCAACACCTTGCCGCTGCGGGTGGAGGTGGGTGCCGACGCGGTACGTGCCGGCGTCAAGGCGACCCACGCCCGGCTCAGTGCCTTGCTGGGCCATGAACATGCGTCCCTGGCGCTGGCCCAGCGGTGCAGCGGCGTGCCGACCTCGATGCCGTTGTTCAGTGCCTTGCTCAACTACCGCCACAGCACCCCGGGCGAAATGGCCCGCGACGGCCACGGTATCTGGGAAGGCGTGCAGTTGCTCGGCGGCGAAGAACGCAGCAACTACCCGCTGACCTTGAGTGTGGACGACCTCGGTACGGGCTTCGGCCTGACGGTACTGGCGCTGGAATCCATCGGCGCGCAGCGCCTGTGCGACTCCATGCACAGTGCGCTGGAGCAACTGGTGGAGGCCCTTGAGCACGCGCCGCAAACGCCGTTGCATCAGTTGCCGGTACTGCCTGCCCGCGAACGCGAACACCTGCTGCGCAGCTTCAACGCCACCGCCCGCGACTACCCGCAAGGGCAGACCCTGCACGGCGCTTTCGAAGCCCAGGCCCTGCGCCTGCCGCAGGCGATTGCCGTGAGCCAGGACGGCCAGCACCTGACGTACCAACAGCTCAACCAACGCGCCAACCAATTGGCCCATCACTTGCTGGCGCTGGGCGTACAGCCCGACGATCGTGTGGCGATCTGCTGCCGACGCGGCCCGCAGATGCTGGCGGGCCTGCTGGCGATTCTCAAGGCGGGCGCGGCCTACGTCCCGGTAGACCCTGCCTATCCGGCCGAGCGCATCGCTTACCTGCTGCAAGACAGCGCACCGGTCGCGGTCCTGGCCGAAGAGAGCACCCGTGGCGTGCTCGGTGATATCGCCATCGTCGATCTGCATGGCGCCTATCCCGACGGCACCAATCCCCACGTCGCCAGCCTGACCCCGGCGAACCTCGCCTATGTGATCTACACCTCCGGCTCCACCGGCCAGCCCAAAGGCGTGATGGTGGAACACCGCACCGTGGAAAACCTGGTGCATTGGCACTGTGAAGCCTTCGACCTGCAGGCCGCCAGCCACACCAGCAGCGTGGCCGGCTTCGGTTTCGATGCCATGGCCTGGGAAGTCTGGCCGGCATTGTGCGTGGGGGCGACCTTGCACCTGCCACCGGCCCATGTCGGCAATGAAAACATCGACGAACTGCTGGCCTGGTGGCTGGCCCAGCCGCTGGACGTGAGCTTCCTGCCCACCCCGGTGGCCGAGTACGCGTTCAGCCAGGACCTTGAGCACCCAAGCCTGCGCACCCTGTTGATCGGCGGTGATCGCCTGCGCCAGTTCAGCCATGAGCGACGTTTCGCGGTGATCAACAACTACGGCCCCACCGAAGCCACGGTGGTCGCCACCTCTGGCCGGGTGCGCGCCGGCCAGCCGCTGCATATCGGCAAGCCGATGGCCAATGCCACGGTGTACCTGCTGGATGCACAACAACGGCCGGTGCCGGTGGGTGTGGCCGGTGAGCTGTATGTAGGCGGCCGCGGCGTGGCCCGCGGCTACCTGAATCGCCCGGACCTGACCGCCGAGCGATTCCTCGATGACCCGTTCAACCCGGGCCGCATGTACCGCACCGGCGACCTGGCGCGCTGGCTGCCGGATGGGAACATTGAATATCTGGGCCGCAACGACGACCAGGTAAAAGTCCGGGGCGTGCGCGTCGAGCTGGGAGAAATCGAAACCCGCCTGGCCGCCGTCGACGGCGTCAAGGAAGCCGTGGTGCTGGTGCGCGACGGCCGCCTGGTGGCCTGGTTCACCCAGCAAACCCCGCTGGTTATCGAAACCCTGCGCGCCGAGCTGCACAGCCAACTGCCCGAGGCCATGGTGCCGGTGGCCTACGTCAAACTCGACAGCTGGCCGTTGACCGCCAACGGCAAGCTTGACCGCAAGGCGCTGCCGGCACCGGATCAGGCCGCCGTGCTCAGCCGGGAATATGAAGCCCCACGCGGCGAAGTCGAGACCACCCTGGCGCGGATCTGGGCCGAGGTGTTGCAGGTGGAGCAAGTGGGCCGCCATGACCACTTCTTCGAGCTGGGCGGCCATTCCTTGCTGGCGGTAAGCCTGATCGAGCGCATGCGCCAGGCCGGCCTCAGCGCCGATGTGCGGGTGCTGTTCAGCCAGCCGACGCTGGCGGCATTGGCAGCGGCAGTGGGCAGTGGCCGGGAAGTGGTGGTGCCGGTGAATGCCATCGCCGCCGATTGCCCGCGCATCACGCCCTCGATGCTGCCATTGGTGGAGCTGGATCAGCCGATGATCGACCAGATCGTCGCCAGCGTGCCGGGTGGCGCCGCCAATGTGCAGGATATTTACCCGCTGGCACCGTTACAGGAAGGCATTCTTTACCACTACATCACGGCGGAGCAGGGCGATCCGTACCTGCTGCAATCGCACCTGGCATTCGATACCCAGGCGCGCCTGGACAGCTTCGCCCAGGCCTTGCAGCAGGTGATCGACCGCCACGACATCCTGCGTACCGGTGTGGTCTGGGAAGGCTTGGCGCAGCCGGTGCAAGTGGTGTGGCGCAAGGCTCGATTGACGGTCGAAGCGCTGCATCTGGACGGTGATGTGCTGGCCGGCCTGCATCAGCGTTTCGACGCCCGGCGCTACCGGCTGGACATCGCCCAGGCGCCGCTGATTCGCCTGCTGTATGCCAACGACCCGGCCAATCAGCGGGTGGTGGCGGTGCTGCTGTATCACCACATCGTGCTGGACCACACCGCATTCGACGTGGTGCTGCGGGAAATGCAGGGCTACCTGCTGGGGCACCCCGCACCGCAGGCCGCGCCGATGCCTTATCGCAACTACGTGGCGCAGGCGCGACTGGGTGTCAGCGAGCAGGAACATGAAGGGTTCTTCCGCGAGATGCTTGGCGATATCCATGAGCCAACGCTGCCGTTTGGCTTGCAGGATGTGCAGGGCGATGGTCGGGATATCGAAGAATTCACGCATCACCTGGACGCTGCCGTCAGCCGGCGCCTCAGGGCCCAGGCACGCCTGCTGGGCGTGAGCACCGCGAGCCTGTTCCACCTGGCATGGGCGCAGGTGTTGGCGGTGACGTCGGGCAAGCCGAATGTGGTGTTTGGCACGGTGCTGGTCGGCCGGATGCAGGGCGGCGAGGGCGCGGACCGGGCCCTTGGCGTGTTCATCAACACCCTGCCATTGCGCCTGGATATCGACGGGCAAGGCGTGCGCGACAGCGTGCGCAGCACCCATGCCCGGCTCACCGCGCTGCTGGGCCATGAACATGCTTCCCTGGCCCTGGCCCAGCGTTGCAGCGGGGTGGCGGCGCCGCTGCCGCTGTTCAGCTCGATGCTCAATTATCGCCACCGGGGCGGCGCCACCCGTTCACAGGACGCGCAGCACGCCTGGGAAGGCATGCAGACCCTGACCAATGACGGGCGCACCAACTATCCGTTGACCCTGAACGTCGATGACCTGGGTGATGGTTATGACTTCACCGCGTTGACCCCGGCCCAGGTAGGCGCACAACGGGTCTGCGGTTATATGCAGATGGCGTTGACCCAGTTGGTGGAGGCCCTGGAGCACGCGCCGCACCAGGCCCTTGACCGCCTGCCGATCCTGGGGGATGCAGAGCGTCAGCAACTGCTGTTTGATTTCAATGCCACCGAGGTTGACTACGACCTGGCGCAGACCCTGCACGGCCTGTTCGAGGCCCAGGTCGAGCGCACGCCGGATGCATTGGCGGTGAAGGCGGGTGAGCAATGCCTGACCTATGCCGAGCTGAACCAGCGCGCCAACCAACTGGCGCACCACCTGCGGGAACTGGGCGTGCAGCCGGATGCGCGGGTGGCGATCTGCGTCGAGCGTGGACTGGAGATGGTCATCGGTCTGTTTGCGATCCTCAAGGCCGGCGGTGGTTATGTGCCGCTGGACCCGGCGTACCCGCTGGATCGCCTCGCCTACATGCTGCAAGACAGCCAGCCCGCGGCGCTGCTGGTGCAGGGCGCTACCCGTTCGTTGCGGGGCGACGTGACGGTGCCGGTGGTGGATCTTGACCAGAACACCTGGGCGCACCAGCCGGTGTCCAACCCACAGGTTCCCGGGTTGACCGCGCAGCACCAGGCCTACGTGATCTACACCTCCGGCTCCACCGGCCAACCCAAGGGCGTGATCAACGAGCACGCGGGTGTGGTCAACCGCCTGCTGTGGATGCAGGACGCCTACGGCCTGAACGCCACTGATGCGGTACTGCAGAAAACCCCGTTCAGCTTCGATGTGTCGGTGTGGGAGTTCTTCTGGCCCCTGTTCACCGGTGCGCGGCTGGTCATGGCTCGCCCCGGCGGGCACAAGGAGCCGGCTTACCTGTGCGAGGTGATCGCGGCAGAACAGATCACCACCTTGCACTTCGTGCCGTCGATGCTCGATGTGTTCCTGGCCCACGGTGATGTCAGCCAGGGCGCCGGGCTGCTGCGGGTGATGTGCAGCGGCGAAGCCTTGCCCGGCAGCCTGGTGCGGCGCTTCAAGCAGCAATTGCCCGGCATCGGCCTGTACAACCTCTATGGCCCGACGGAAGCCGCAGTGGACGTGACCGCCTGGAACTGCGCCAGGCCCGTGGTGCCGGACAACACGCCTATCGGCAAGCCGATTGCCAACACCCGCATGTACCTGCTGGATGCCCGGTTGCAACCGGTGCCGCTGGGCGTGGTGGGCGAGCTGTTTATCGCCGGTGTGCAAGTGGCTCGCGGCTACCTGCACCGTCCCGAGCTGACGGCCGAGCGCTTCCTCAAGGACCCGTTCAACCCAGGCCGGATGTACCGCACCGGTGACGTCGGGCGCTACCTGCCGGATGGCAATATCGAGTACCTGGGCCGCAATGATGACCAGGTGAAAATCCGTGGCCTGCGTATCGAACTGGGGGAAATCCAGGCGCGGCTGACCGAGTATCCACAGGTGAAGGAAGCGGCCGTGTTGGCCCGCGACGAACGCCTGGTGGCGTACTACACCGGCGTGTCAGCCGATATCGAACAGTTGCGGGCGCACCTGCTGGCGCGCTTGCCGGACTTCATGGTGCCCGCGGTATTCATCCATCTCGACGCTCTGCCCCTGAGCCCCAACGGCAAGCTCGACCGCAAGGCCTTGCCTACGCCGGGTGTGGAATCACTGATCGTGCGCGAGTACGAGGCCCCGGTGGGCGCTACCGAAATCACCCTGGCGCGGCTGTGGACCGAGCTGCTGAAGGTGGAGCGGGTCGGGCGACACGACAACTTTTTCGAGCTGGGCGGGCACTCGTTGCTGGCCGTCAGTCTGATCGGACGCTTGCGTCAGGAAGGCATGGAAGCCGATGTGCGGGGCCTGTTCGAACAGCCGACCCTGGCCGGCTACGCCGCAATTACCGAACGAATGGAGATCGTCCTGTGAGCATCATCGAACTGTTGGCGACACTCAAGGCCAAGGATGTGCAACTGGCGCTCAAGGGCGATCAGTTGTCGGTGCAAGGCAACAAGCAGGCCCTGAGCGACGCGGCACTGGTGGCCTCGCTGCGCGAACACAAGCCGGCGCTGATCGAGCTGATCAAGGCCGGGGAGTACTCGGCCACCAAGGCCGGTGAGGTGCAGGTGCCGGCCAATGGCATTCCACCGGGCGCTACCTCGATTACCCCGCAGATGCTGAGCCTGTCGACCCTCAGCCAGGCGTCCATCGACCGTATCCTCGAGACCGTCGAGGGTGGCGTCGCCAATGTGCAGGACATCTACCCGCTGGCACCGTTGCAGGAGGGCATCCTCTACCACCATGTGAGTGCCGAACACGGCGACCCGTACATCATGCAGTCGCTGTTTGCCTTCGACAGCCTTGAGCGTTTCGAGGGCTTTGCCCTGGCCTTGCAACAGGTGATCGACCGTCACGACATCCTGCGGACCGGCGTGGTGTGGGAAGGCCTGGAAGAACCGTCGCAAGTGGTCTGGCGCACCGCGCGCCTGCCGGTGCAGGCGATTGAACTGGACCCGGCAGACGGCGATATCGCCGCCCAGTTGCATCGCCTGTTCGATGGCCGCCACTACCGCATGGACGTGACCCGCGCGCCGCTGCTGCGCCTAGTGCGGGCCTGGGATGAAGCCGGCCAACGGGTGGTGGCGATGCTGTTGTTCCACCACATGGCCCTGGACCACAGCGCGCTGGAAGTGGTCTGCCACGAGATGCAAGCCTGCCTGCTGGGCAGGGCGGCTGAACTGGGCCAGGCGGTGCCGTTTCGCAACTATGTCGCCCAGGCGCGCCTGGGCATCAGCGAGCAGGAGCACGAAGGGTTCTTCCGGCAGATGCTCGGCGACATCAGCGAGCCGACCTTGCCCTACGGCCTGCAGGATGTGCAGGGCGACGGCGACAACATCCAGGAGATCAGCCTGCCGCTGGCCCCGCAGTTGAGCCGGCGCTTGCGCGCCCAGGCCCGGCAGTTGGGCGTCAGCGCCGCGAGCCTGTTCCACATGGGCTGGGCCCAGGTGCTGGGAGTGCTGGCGGGCAAGGAACAGGTGGTGTTCGGCACGGTGCTGATGGGCCGCATGCAGGGCAGCCACGACACCGACCGTGCCCTGGGGATCTTTATCAACACCTTGCCATTGCGGGTGGATGTAGGCGCCGAAGACGTGCGCACCGGGGTCAAGGCGACCCATGCCCGGCTGACCACCTTGCTGCGTCACGAACACGCGGCGCTGGCCCTGGCCCAGCGTTGCAGCGGTGTAGTGGCGCCGACGCCGCTGTTCAGCGCGTTGCTCAACTACCGCCATAGCGCAGGCGGCGCGAGCGCCGAAGCGGTCTCGGCCTGGCAGGGTATTCAAGCGTTGCGCTCCGAGGAACGCACCAACTACCCGTTGACCCTGAGCGTCGACGACCTGGGCGAAGACTTCAGCCTGAGCCTGTTGGCCAGTGCCCAGGTTGATCCTCAGCGGGTGTGCGCTTATCTGCAAACTGCCCTGGAGAATTTGGTACAGGCGCTGGAACAGGCACCCGAGACCCCCTTGAATCGCTTGTCGGTGTTGCCCGAGGCGGAGCAGCGGCACTTGCTGGAGCAGTTCAACGCGACAGCCATCGACTTCCCGCAAGGCACCACCCTGCATGGGCGTATCGAGGCCCAGACCCTGCTGACCCCGGACGCGGTGGCCGCGGTGTATCAAGGCCGCCAGCTGACCTACGCCGAGTTGAATCAACAAGCCAACCTGCTGGCCCATCACCTGCTGGCGCTGGGGGTAAAACCCGACGATCGCGTGGCCATCGTTGCCCGGCGCGGGCTGGACACCCTGGCCGGGTTGCTGGCGACCCTCAAGTCCGGCGCCTGCTATGTGCCGGTGGACCCGTCGCACCCGGCCGAGCGCCTGAGCTACCTGCTCGGCGACAGCGCCCCGGTCGCGGTACTGACCCAGCATGCACTGCTGGAGCGCCTGCCCGCGCTCGATGTGCCGGTGATCAACCTGGACCGTTTTACCTGGCACCACCATTCGGCGAGCAACCCGCAGGTGGCCGTCACGCCCACCAACCTGGCCTACGTGATCTACACCTCCGGCTCCACCGGCCTGCCCAAGGGCGTGATGGTGGAACATCACACCGTGGCCAACCTGGTGGACTGGCATTGCACGGCGTTTGACCTGTGCGCAGGCCGCCACACCGCGAGCGTTGCCGGGTTTGGCTTTGACGCGATGGCCTGGGAAGTCTGGCCGGCACTGTGCGTGGGGGCCACCTTGCACCTGCCGCCGGCCCACGACGGCGCTGAAGATATCGACGCGCTGCTGGACTGGTGGCGCGCGCAACCGCTGGACGTGTGTTTCCTGCCCACGCCGGTGGCCGAATATGCGTTCAGCCAGAACATCGAGCACCCGACCCTGCGCACCTTGCTGATTGGCGGCGACCGCCTGCGCCAGTTCACCCGGGCCCAGCGTTTCGAGGTGATCAACAACTACGGCCCCACCGAAGCCACGGTGGTGGCGACCTCCGGGCGGATCGAGCCCGGGCAGCCGTTGCACATCGGCAAGCCCATTTCCAATGCCACGGTTTACCTGCTGGACGAACAGCAGCGCCCGGTGCCCTTGGGGGTTGCCGGTGAACTGTATGTGGGCGGCAAGGGCGTGGCGCGGGGTTACCTCAATCGCCCGGAAATGACCGCCGAACGTTTCCTGGATGACCCATTCAATTCGGGCCGCATGTACCGCACCGGCGACCTGGCGCGCTGGTTGCCGGACGGAAATATCGAGTACCTGGGCCGCAACGACGACCAGGTGAAAATCCGCGGTGTGCGCATCGAACTGGGGGAAATCGAAACCCGCCTCAACCAGCTGCCTGGCCTTCAGGAAGTGGTGGTGCTGGCCCGTGAAGACCAACCGGGCCAGCCACGGCTGGTGGCTTACTTCACCGAAAACCCGCAATTCGAACCGCTTCAGGTGGGCGAGGTTCGTGCCCATCTGGTGGCGCACTTGCCGGACTACATGGTGCCGGTGGCCTACGTGAAACTCGATGCGTTGCCCCTGACCGCCAACGGCAAACTGGACCGCAAGGCGCTGCCAAAGCCGGACCTGGCCGCCGTCTTCACTCGCGAATACGAGGCGCCTCATAACGATATCGAAACCGTCCTCGCGCAGATCTGGGCCGATGTGTTGCAAGTGGAACGTGTTGGGCGCCAGGATCATTTCTTTGAGTTGGGCGGCCATTCGTTGCTGGCCATGCGCATGGTGTCCCAGGTTCGCCAGCAACTGGGGGTCGACCTGGCACTGGGCGAACTGTTCGCCAATGCCGAACTGGCGGCGGTGGCGCAGGTAGTGGCCCAGGCCGGGCGCAGCACCTTGCCGGATATCCTGCCGGTGGCGCGGGACACGGAGTTGCCGTTGTCGTTTGCCCAGCAACGCCTGTGGTTCCTGGCGCTGATGGAGGGCGCCAACACCGCCTACAACATTCCCATCGGCCTGCGCCTGCGCGGGCAGTTGCACGTCGACGCGCTGCAACGGGCCCTGGCGCGGATCGTCGCGCGGCATGAGACCTTGCGCAGCCGGTTTGCCCAGCAGGATGACGACGCCCAGGTGCTGATCGTGCCGCCTGAAGAAGTGATGCCCCTGCAAGTCCAGGACCTGCGTCGCCACCCCGAAGCACAGCAGGTGCTTGACGCGTTGATCCAGGGCGAAGCCTCGGCGCCTTTTGATTTGCAGCGCGGCCCGCTGTTGCGCGGGCGCCTGGTGATCATGGCCGACGATCACCACGTATTGCTGCTGACTATCCACCACATCGTGTCCGATGGCTGGTCCATGGGCGTGCTGACCCGCGAACTGATGGCGCTGTACCAGGCTTTCAGCCACGGTGAGGCTGACCCACTGCCGCCGTTGCCGATCCAGTACAGCGACTTTGCCGTATGGCAGCGCCTGTGGCTGAGCGGCGAAGTGCTGCATCGCCAGAGCAGCTACTGGCAACACTCCCTGGCCGGTGCGCCGGCGTTGCTGATGTTGCCGACCGACCGTCCACGCCCGGCCCAGCAGGACTACGCCGGCAGCAGCGTCGAGGTGCACCTGGATGAGCGCCTGAGCGCCGGGCTCAAGGCCCTCAGCCAGCGCCACGGCACCACGCTGTACATGGTGATGATGACGGCGTGGGCATCGTTGCTCGCGCGTTTGGCCGGGCAGGAGGAAGTGGTGATCGGCTCGCCGGTCGCCAACCGCCAGCGGGCCGAGGTGGAAGGCCTGATCGGGTTGTTCGTCAACACCCTGGCAGTGCGCATTGATACCTCGGGCGAACTGAGTGCCGAGGCGCTGCTGGCGCGGGTCAAGGGGCTGGCGCTGGACGCCCAGGCTCATCAGGATCTGCCGTTTGAGCAGGTGGTGGAAATCACCCGGCCATTGCGCAGCCTGGCCCATAGCCCGCTGTTCCAGACGATGTTGACCTGGCAGGACAGTGACGCGCCGGTGCTGGCCCTCGGCGACCTGAGCCTTGAAGGCATTGTGGAGGACAGTCACTTTGCCAAGTTCGACCTGTCCCTGAACCTCGGCGAGACCCGGGGCGAAATTCGCGGCACCCTGGAATACGCCATCGCGTTGTTCGACGAGTCGACCATGCAACGCTATGTCGGCTACTTCACCCGCGTGCTGCAGGCCATGGTGGATAACGATCAGGCGGTGCTGGAGCAGGCTGACTTGCTGGACGATCAGGAGCGCCAGCATCTGCTGTTCGACTTCAATAACACCACAGTGGATTACAACCTCGACCAGACGCTGCACGGTATGTTCGAAGCCCAGGTGGCGAGAACGCCGGATGCGCTTGCGGTGAAGGCAGGCTCGGAGTGCCTGAGCTATCGCGAGCTGAACGAACGGGCCAATCAGTTGGCGCACCATCTGCGGGAGCTGGGTGTCCAGCCGGATTCGCGGGTGGCGATTTGCGTCGAGCGCGGCCTGGAGATGGTCATCGGCCTGTTCGCGATCCTCAAGGCGGGCGGCGGTTATGTGCCGCTGGACCCGGCGTATCCGCTGGAACGTATCGCCTACATGCTCAAGGACAGCGCACCGGCCGCCGTGCTGGTACAGGGCGAAACCCGTTCGTTGCTGGGCGACGTGACGGTGCCGGTGGTGGACCTGGACCGGAACACCTGGCAGCACCAATCAACGTCCAACCCACGAGTGGATGGGCTGACCGCGCAGCATCAGGCCTACGTGATCTACACCTCGGGTTCCACCGGCCAACCGAAGGGCGTGATCAACGAGCACGCGGGCGTGGTCAACCGCCTGCTGTGGATGCAGGACGAGTACGGACTGACTGCCCAGGACAGGGTGTTGCAGAAAACCCCGTTCAGCTTCGACGTCTCGGTGTGGGAGTTCTTCTGGCCGCTGTTCACCGGCGCGCGGTTGGTGATGGCGCGTCCAGGCGGGCATAAAGACCCGGCCTACCTGTGTGAGGTGATCGAGGCGGAGCAGATCACCACGCTGCACTTTGTGCCATCGATGCTCGATGTGTTCCTGGCCCACGGCGACGTCAGCCAGAGCGCCGGGATGGTGCGGGTGATGTGCAGTGGTGAAGCGTTGCCCGGCAGCCTGGTGCGCCGCTTCAAACAGCAGTTGCCG
This sequence comes from Pseudomonas sp. GP01-A4, assembly GCF_058780865.1. Taxonomy (NCBI): domain Bacteria; kingdom Pseudomonadati; phylum Pseudomonadota; class Gammaproteobacteria; order Pseudomonadales; family Pseudomonadaceae; genus Pseudomonas; species Pseudomonas sp. GP01-A4. Next base: position 5,280 of record NZ_JBYSWF010000088.1, on the reverse strand, counting down.
GGCATCGGTTTGTACAACCTTTATGGCCCGACGGAAGCGGCGGTGGACGTGACGGCGTGGGATTGCGCCGGGCCCGTCACGCCGGACAACACCCCCATCGGCAAGCCGATTGCCAACACCCGCATGTACCTGCTGGACGGGCAGTTGCAGCCTGTTCCATTGGGTGTGGTGGGCGAGCTGTTCATCGGCGGTGTGCAAGTGGCGCGGGGTTACCTGCACCGTCCTGAGCTGACTTCCGAGCGCTTCCTCAAGAACCCGTTCAGCGCGGGCCGGATGTACCGCACCGGCGACGTCGGGCGCTACCTGCCGGACGGCACTATCGAGTATTTGGGCCGCAACGATGACCAGGTGAAAATCCGTGGGCTGCGCATCGAGCTGGGTGAGATTCAGGCGCGACTGCTGCAATACCCGCAGATCAACGAAGCCGCCGTGGTAGCCCGCGATTCACGGCTGGTGGCTTACTACACCGGCGTGCCGGCGCAAATCGACGCTTTGCGCAGCCATTTGCTGGAACACCTGCCGGACTACATGGTACCGGCCACCTTCATGCACCTGGACGCCTTGCCCCTGAGCCCCAATGGCAAGCTCGACCGCAAGGCACTGCCGGCGCCGGGCCTGGAATCGGTGAGCGCCCGGGAGTACGTCGCGCCTGTGGGGGAAACAGAAATCACCCTGGCCGGCCTCTGGGCGGATTTGCTCAAGGTGGAGCGTGTCGGTCGGCACGACCATTTCTTCGAGCTGGGCGGCCATTCGCTGCTGGCCGCCAGCCTGATCGGCCGCATGCGTCGGGTCGGGTTGTCGGCGGATGTGAAAGTGTTGTTTGGTCAACCCACCCTTGCAGCCTTGGCGGCTGCCGTGGGTGGTGGTCGCGAAGTGGTGGTGCCGGCCAATGGGATCGCCGCGGATTGCACGCGGATCACCCCGGACATGCTGACGCTCGTGAACTTGAAGCAACCCGCCATCGACCGCCTTGTCGCGAGCATTCCCGGCGGCGCGGCCAACGTGCAGGATATCTACCCGCTGGCGCCGTTGCAGGCCGGGATCCTGTATCACCATCGCGCAGTGCAACAGGGTGACGCGTACCTGTTGCAGGCGCAGTTTGCCTTCGCCAGCGTCGAGCGCCTTGAAGCGTTTGCCCAGGCGTTGCAGGCGGTGATCGAGCGGCAGGATATCCTGCGCTCGTCGATGCACTGGGACGGGCTGGAAGAACCGGTGCAGGTGGTGTGGCGCCAGGCCTCGTTGCGGGTTGAGCCGATTCAACTGGCGGGCGATGTGCTGGAGCAATTGCAGGCGCGCTTCGAACAGCATCGGCTGAACTTGGCTCAGGCACCGCTGATGCGCCTGGTATACGCCGAGGACCCGGCCAACCAGCGGGTGGTTGCGTTGTTGCTGTTCCATCATCTGGTGATGGACCACGTTGCGCTGGAGGTGCTGCAGCACGAGATGCAGGCGTGCTTGCTCGGCCGGCGCGAGCAGTTGGGGGCGGCGGTGCCGTATCGCAATTATGTGGCGCAGACGCGGTTGGGCATGCGCGAGGAAGAGCACGAAGCGTTCTTCCGCGAGATGCTCGGGGAGGTCGATGAGCCGACGCTGGCATTGAGTGCACCGGGTGAAGCGCAACAGGCACATTTGCGCGTCGACCCGCTGTTGAACGGGCGCCTGCGCACCCTGGCACGGCAGCTTGGGGTGAGTGCTGCGAGCCTGATGCACCTGGCCTGGGCGCAGGTGCTGGGTAAGGTTTCCGGCCGCGAGCAGGTGGTGTTCGGCACCGTATTGCTGGGCCGGCTGCAAGGCGGCGAAGGCGCCGAACGTGCCTTGGGTGTGTTCATCAACACCTTGCCGCTGCGGGTCGACCTGGGTGAGCGCACGGTGCACGCAGCGCTGATGGCCACCCACGCAAGCCTGACCCGGTTGCTCAGTCACGAACATGCGCCACTGGCCCTGGCCCAGCGTTGCAGCGGGCTGCCGGCCAATACGCCGCTGTTCAGCGTGCTGTTCAACTATCGCCACAGCGCCCCGCACGCTGGCGGCGTAGCCGAGGCGTGGCAGGGCATGCAGGTGCTCAAGGCCGAGGAACGTACCAACTTTGCGCTGTCCCTGAGTGTCGATGACCTGGGCGACGGGTTTGGCTTTGACGCCATGGGGCAGGGCGCGCCACGCCTCTGCGAGTACCTGCATGTTGCCCTGGAGCAACTGGTGCAGGCCCTGGAACAGAATGCAGGGGGCTCAATCAGCCAACTGTCGATTCTGCCGGCGGCGGAGCGTGAAAAACTGCGGATGGAATTCAACGCCACCCAGCGCGAATTCCCTCACGAACATACGGTGCAGCGTTTGTTCGAAGCCCAGGCCCAGGCACGCCCGGGTGCTATCGCAGTGGTGCATGGTGAACACACCCTGAGTTACGGCGCGCTGAACACCCGCGCCAACCAGTTGGCGCACCACCTGCGCAACCTGGGCGTGCAGCCCGGCGACCATGTGGCGATCCTGTTGCCGCGCTCGATTGACCTGTTGCTCAGCCAACTGGCAATCCTCAAATGCGCGGCGGCCTACGTGCCGCTGGACATCAACGCCCCGGCCGAGCGCCAGGCCTTTATGGTGCAGGACAGTGGCGCGGTGTGGCTGTTGACCCACAGCAGCGAGCCTGTCGCTTACCCAGCCCGACGTATCGACCTCGACACCCTGGCGCTGGACCCGCAACCGAGCCACAACCCGGACCTGTCGCAGTCCTCGGAGCGCGTGGCGTACATCATGTACACCTCCGGTTCCACCGGCACCCCCAAGGGTGTGCTGGTACCGCACCGGGGCATCACGCGGCTGGTGATCAATAACGGCTACGCCGATTTCAACGCCCATGACCGCGTGGCGTTCGCTTCCAACCCGGCGTTCGACGCGAGCACCATGGACGTGTGGGGCCCCTTGCTCAACGGCGGCCAGGTGCTGGTGATCGACCATGCGACCTTGCTCGACCCCGGCGCGTTTGGCCGGGCACTGAAGGCGGGCGGGGCGACGATCCTGTTCGTCACCACTGCGCTGTTCAACCAGTACGTGCAATTGATTCCCGACGCGTTGGCCGGGCTGCGCATCCTGTTGTGCGGCGGCGAACGGGCCGACCCGGCGGCGTTCCGCAGCCTGCTGGCCCAGGCGCCGGCACTGCGGCTGGTGCATTGCTACGGCCCGACGGAAACCACCACTTACGCCACCACGCATGAAGTGCAGGCCATCGCCGCCGATGCCGAAAGCGTGCCGATCGGCAGGCCGATTGCCAACACGCAAATCCACCTGCTGGATGCGCACTTGCAGCCGGTGCCGCTGGGCGTGGTCGGGGAAATCTGCATTGGCGGGCATGGCGTGGCCAAGGGGTACCTGAACCGGCCGGAGCTGACGGCCGAGAAGTTTGTCGATGATCCGTTTGGCGATGGCTTGTTGTACCGCACCGGCGACCTTGGGCGCTGGTCGGCGGACGGACTGCTGGAGTGCATCGGGCGTAATGACGACCAGGTGAAGATCCGCGGCTTCCGCATCGAGTTGGGCGAGATCGAAGCACGCCTGGCCACCTGCAGCGGCATCAAGGATGTGGTGGTGCTGGCACGAGAAGATGCGCCGGGGGACAAGCGCCTGGTGGCGTACTACACCGGCGAGCCGCTGGCCATCGAAGTGTTGCGCAGTCATCTGCTGCAGCACCTGCCGGACTACATGGTGCCATCGGCCTATGTACCGCTGGAAAAAATGCCCCTGACAGCCAACGGCAAGGTCGACCGCAAGGCCCTGCCGGTGCCCGCGCTGGAGGCATCGGCGAGCCGCGTGTTCGAGGCGCCGGCGAACGAGCTGGAACAGACCCTGGCACGCCTCTGGGCCGAGGTGTTGCGGCTGGAGCAGGTCGGTCGGCATGACAGTTTCTTTGAACTGGGTGGCCATTCGTTGCTGGCGATCCGGCTGGTCAACCTGATGGAAGAGGCGGGGCTTGAGGTGTCGTTGGCCGAGCTGTTCCAGCACGCCAGCGTGGCCTCGGTTGCCTCGATGCTCGGTCAGCGCACGGCGCGGGAGGACAACAGCTCGCTGATCACCGTACGCGCCAGCGGCAGCCAGCCGCCGTTGTTCCTGGTGCATGAGTTCAGCGGCATGGACGTGTATTTCCCGGCGCTGGGTCGGCACCTGCCGGGGGACTACCCGATCTATGGCCTGCCCGGTGCACCCCTTGGCGAGGTGCAGTTGCAGACCATGGAAGGCCTGGCGGCGCGGCTGGTGGGGATCATCCGCTCGGTGCAGCCCCATGGGCCGTATCGGCTGGCGGGTTGGTCGTTCGGCGGGGTGTTGGCCTATGAAGTGGCGATGCAACTGCAGGGGCTGGACGAACCGGTGGCATTCCTCGGGTTGATCGACAGCTACGTGCCGCGCATGACCGACCAGGGCAAGGCGCGCTGGAGCGGGCCGGATGCCCTCAAGCGGCATTTGCTGTTGCAGTGCACGGCGTATTGGAAGGCACAGGGAGGTGTGGATGAGTTGGCGAGCCTTGAGCAACTGGAAGCGGACATTGGACAGCTGGACTTTGCGGGTTTGCTGCAACGCTGCCGCGATCGGCATTTGTTGTACGCGCAGATGGCGGCGGCTTCGGACGCGGACCTGTTGAGTTTTATCCAGCGGGAAGTCGGGCATGGGCATGCGTTGGCGCATTACAGCCTGTTCCCGATGCCGCTGGCGGTGCACTTGTTCAGCGCCGCCGAGCGGCCGACGGAACTCTCGCGGCGCAGCCTGGATTTGGGATGGGATGAGGCACTGGCCGTGGGGCAATTGCGCCGCATTGAGGTGCCGGGGGATCACCAGAGCATGATGCAGGCACCGCATATCCAGGCGCTGGGGCAGGCGATGGTTGAGGCCCTGGCGTTGAGTGAGGCGCCGGCGGTGGCGGTGCATCAGCCGTTGTTGCGGATCCAGAGTGGTCGCGCCGGGCAGGCACCGATCTTCTGTGTGCCGGGGGCGGGGGATAGCGTGACGGGGTTTGTAGGGTTGACCGAGGCGTTGGGACGGGACTGGCCGATCTTTGGCTTGCAGCCCCGTGGGCTGGATGGGGAGGTGGTGCCCCATAGCCAGGTTGAGGCGGCGGCGCGCTGTTATTTGCAGGCCCTGGAGCAGGAATGTCCTTCGGGGCCGGTGCATTTGGTGGGGCATTCGTTTGGCGGTTGGGTGGTGTTCGAGATGGCCACGCGGTTGCAGGCTCAGGGGCGTGAGGTGGCGTCGTTGACGTTGATCGACAGCGAGGCGCCCGGGGGCAATGGGGTGGTG
>NZ_JBYSWF010000087.1:0-24424 GCF_058780865.1 Pseudomonas sp. GP01-A4 | reverse complement strand
CTCCGCCACCGCCGACAAACCCGGCGACGGTTTCGATGTTCGGGTTTTTCATCACCTTGCGGTTGATCTCGGTGAAGTCCTTCTGCATCGCCCCATAGGAAATGCTCTGGTTCGCCAGGATGCTGCCCTGCAAGCGCCCGGTGTCTTCCTGGGGGAAAAAACCCTTGGGCACCAGCACGTACAACACGCCGGCGAGCACGATCACCAACACCGTCACAAAACCCATCAGCACCGTATGGTCGATCACCCAACCGAGGGTGCGATCGTAGAAGCGGTGAAAGCGCGAATCCGGGTGTTCATTGCCTTCATGAATCGCTTTCGGCGCGCGCAGCAGCACGCTGGCGAGCATCGGTGTAACCGTCAGCGAGATCAGCATCGAGATCACGATGGCCACCGACAACGACACCGAAAACTCGCGGAACAGCCGCCCGACAATCCCGCCCATCAGCAGCAGCGGAATAAACACCGCCACCAGCGACACGCTGATGGTCAGTACCGTGAAGCCGACTTCCTGGGCACCGGCCAGCGCCGCTTCCACCCGGGTCTTGCCGCGCTCCAGGTGGCGCATGATGTTTTCCACCACCACAATCGCATCGTCCACCACAAAGCCGGTGGAAATCGTCAGCGCCATGAGTGACAGGTTGTTCAGGCTGTAGCCGAGGAAGTACATCGCGCCGAAGGTGCCGAGCAGCGACAGCGGCACCACAATCGCCGGCACCAGGGTGCTGCGCCAGTCGCGGAAGAAGCCGAAGGTCACCAGGGTCACCAGCAGGATCGACACCAGCAACGTGATCTCGACGTCATGCAACGAGGCGCGAATGGTGGTGGTGCGGTCCATCAGCAGGTTGAGCTTGATCGTCGCCGGAATCGAGCTTTGCAGGAACGGCAGCGAGGCCTTCACCGCGTCCACCGTCTCGATCACATTGGCGCCCGGCTGCTTGAACACCACCAGCAATACCGCCGGCTTGCCGTTGGACAGGCCGAAGTTGCGCAGGTCCTGCACGTCTTCGCGCACGTAGCCCAGGTCGGCGATATGGATCAGGTCGCCGTTGTGGGCCTTGACCACCAGCGGCCCGTAGTCCTTTTCATCGAGCAACTGGTCATTCGCCGCAATGCCGTAGTTACGGTCGCCGATGGCCACGTTGCCCTTGGGCAAGTTGACGTTGGAGGCGTTGATCACCTGGCGCACCTGCTCCAGGCTGACGCCGTACTGGTTGAGCCGATCGGGGTTCAATTCCACCCGCACCGCCGGCAGCGCGCCGCCGCCCACCGTCACGTCACCGACCCCGGTGGTCTGCAACAACTTCTGCTCCAACAGGGTCGAGGCCACGTCATACATCTGCCCCGGCGTGGCGCTGTCGGAGGTCAGGCTGATGATCAGAATCGGCGAATCCGCCGGGTTGACCTTGCGGTACGTCGGGTTGCCGGACAGGTCGCTGGGCAGGTTGCTGCGGGCGGCATTGATCGCCGCCTGCACATCCCGCGCGGCGCCGTCGATGTCGCGATTCAGGTCGAACTGCAAAATGATCCGCGCCGAGCCCAAGCTGCTGGACGAGGTCATCTGCGTGACCCCGGCAATCTGCCCGAACTGGCGCTCCAGGGGCGTGGCCACTGAACTGGCGACGGTGGTCGGATCGGCGCCGGGCAACGAGGCGCTGACGCTGATGGTGGGGAAATCCACCTCCGGCAACGGCGCCACCGGCAACAGCATGAAGGCCAGCGCGCCAAACAGCGCGAGGCCGGCCGCCATCAAGGTGGTTGCAATCGGGCGGCGAACAAACGGCGCGCTGAGGTTCATTGCCATCAGACCGCTTCAGCCGGGCGGCGGCTGAAGCGCTGCCCCAGGCCGTGCATGGCGAGGAAGATCACCGGCGTGGAAAACAGCGTCAGCAACTGACTGAGCAACAACCCGCCGATAATCGCGATGCCCAGCGGGTGACGCAGCTCCGAACCAATCCCCGTACCGAGCGCCAGCGGCACCGCGCCGAACAGCGACGCCATGCTGGTCATCAGGATCGGCCGGAACCGCAACTCTGCCGCCTGGCGGATCGCGGCCGTGGGGCTCAGGCCGCCCTCGCGTAACAACTCCAGGGCAAAGTCGACCATCATGATGCCGTTTTTCATCACGATACCGATCAGCAACACAATGCCGATCAGGCCGATGATGTCGAACTGCGTGCCCGTCACCAGCAGCGCCAGCAAGGCCCCGAGTGCTGCCGAGAGCAGCGTCGAAAGGATCGTCACCGGGTGCACGAAGCTTTCGTACAGAATCCCCAGCATCAGGTACACCACCACAATCGCCGCCACCACCAGGAATACCTGGTTGGACAGCGACTGTTCGAACGTCGCCGCCGCGCCTTCCAGGTTGGCCTGCACCGACAGCGGCAAGCCGACCTTGGCCTCGATGTCCTTGAGCCGCGTCACCGCCGCGCCAAGGGTCTGGCCGGGCGCTAGGTTGAACGAAACGTCGGCATACGGAAACTGGCCCAGCCGGTTGATGGTGACGGGCGCCCGCACCACCTGCATGGTCGCCATGCTCGACAGCGGCGCCACACCGCCACCGGGAATGTCCACGTACAACCCGGTGAGCAGGTCCGGCAAGTTGCGCGGCGGATGGTCGGTGGCGATCACCACGTGGTACTGGTTGAGCTGGGTGTAGATCGTCGAGACCTGGCGCTGGCCGAAGGCGTCATACAGCACATCGTCGATCGCCTGGGGCGTGATACCAAGGCGCGAGGCGGTGGCGCGGTCAAAGGTCAGCTGGATCTGATTGCCGAATTGCATCGCCTGGCTTTGCACGTCGGTGAACATCGGGTCTTGCTTGATCGCCGCCAGCAGCTTGTTCGTCCACGTTTCCAGTTCGTCCGGATCGGTGGCTTGCAGGCCCAGGCGGTAGCTGGTGGTGGACACCGTGGCGTCGAGGGTCAGGTCCTGTACCGAGTGCAGGTACAGGCGGATCCCGGCGTCGTCGGCGTTGGCATCGGAGAGCCGGCGGATCACCTCGGTGGCACTGTCACGCTCGCCGCGGGGCTTGAGGTTGATCAGCAGGTTGCCCTGGTTGATGGTCGGGTTGGTCTGGTCGATACCCACAAAGGACGACAGGCTTTGCACCGCCGGGTCCTTGAGGATTCGCGCGGCCAGGCCCTGTTGTTCGGTCTGCATCTGCTGGAACGAAACCGTCGGCGCCGCCTGGGAAATACCCTGGATCAGCCCGGTGTCCTGGTCGGGGAAAAAGCCCTTGGGCATGATCACCAGAATCATCAGGGTCAGCGCGGCGGTGAGCGCTATCGAGATCAGGGTCAAGGTGCGGTGCGCCAACACCCAGTCAAGGCCACGCACGTAGTGGGTGTTGATGCGGTCGAAGAAATCCGCGCGGCGTTCCTGGTGCTTATTCTTGAGCATCCGCGCGCACATCATCGGCGTGAGGGTCAGGGAGATGAACGCCGAGATAACGATGGTCACGGCCACGGTCATGGCGAATTCGCGGAACAGCCGGCCGACCACATCGCCCATGAACAGCAGCGGGATCATCACTGCAATCAGCGCAATCGACAGCGAAATAATCGTGAAACCGATTTGCTCCGACCCCTTGAGCGCCGCCTCCAGCGGCGAGTCGCCCGCCTCGATATAGCGTGTGATGTTTTCGATCATCACGATGGCGTCGTCCACCACGAATCCGATGGCGATAGTCAGCGCCATCAGTGTCAGGTTGTTCAGGGAAAAGCCCAGCGCATAAGCCACCGCCAGGGTGCCCACCAGCGTCAGCGGCACGGTGACTGCCGGAATAACCGTCGCCGCAACGTCGCGCAGGAAAATGAAAATCACGATCACCACCAGCAGCACCGCCACCGCCAGTTCGTACTGCACATCGGTGACCGAGGCGCGGATGGTTTGCGTGCGGTCGGTCAGCACATCGACCTTCAAGGTACCCGGCAAACTGGCCCGCAGCTTGGGCAGCAATTGCTGCACGCGGTCGACCACCTGAATCACATTGGCGCCGGGCTGGCGCTGGATGTTCAGCACAATCGACGGCGTGCTGTTGGTCCACGCAGCCTGGCGCGGGTTCTCCGGACCCTGGGTGGAACTGGCGATCTGCGACAGGCGAATCGGCGCGCCATTTTTATAGGCGATCACCAGGTCGCGGTATTCCTCGGCCGATTGCAGCTGGTCGTTGGCACCAATCGAATACGCCTGGAACTTGCCGTCGATATTGCCCTTGGCCTGGTTGACGTTGGCCGTGCCGAGGGAGGTGCGCAGGTCATCAATGGACAGGCCGAGGCTATTGAGCGCCGAGGTATTCGCCTCGACCCGCACCGCCGGGCGCTGACCGCCGCTGATGGTCACCAGGCCGACGCCAGTGATCTGCGAGATCTTCTGCGCCAGCCGTGTATCCGCCAGGTCCTCGACCTTGGTCAGCGGCAACACATCGGAGGTCAGGGACAGGGTCAGCACCGGCGCATCCGCCGGATTGACCTTGCTGTATACCGGTGGGTACGGCAGGTTGGCCGGCAGGAAGGTGCCGGCGGCGTTGATCGCGGCCTGCACTTCCTGCTCTGCCACATCCAGGGACAGCGACAGGTCGAATTGCAGGGTCACCACCGACGCGCCGTCGGAGCTGGTGGAGTTCATCGACTTGAGGCCCGGCATCTCGCCGAGCTGGCGCTCCAGCGGCGCGGTGATCGAGGAGCTGACCACGTCCGGGCTGGCGCCGGGGTATTGGGTGAAGACCTGGATGGTCGGGTAGTCGACTTCAGGCAACGCCGACACCGACAACAGGTGATACCCCAACATGCCCAGCAACAGCACCGCGACCATCATCAAGGTGGTGGCGACGGGACGTTCGATAAAGGGCCGCGAAATGTTCATGCTCGGCAGCTCCTCACTGGGCGACGACCTTCACGGCCGAACCGTCATCCAGTTTGTCGGCGCCTTCGGTGATCACCTGCTCGCCTGGCTTGACGCCGTTCTCGAGCACCGCCGACACATCGCCCATCGATGGGCCGGTCTTGATGTTGCGCAGGCTGGCCTTGTCGCCATTCACCACGAACACAAAATCGCCCTTGCTGCCATGCTGGATCGCCCGGGTGGGCACCACGGCAACCTGGGCCAGGGTGTCGGCCTTCAGGCGCGCATTGACGAACTGGTTGGGGAACAGCGCACTGCCCGAATCATCGAACTGCGCCTTGACCTTGATGGTGCCGGTGGAGGTGTCTACCTGGTTGTCCAGGGCCAACAGGCTGCCGGTGGCCAGCAGGGCTTTCTTGTTGCGGTCGTAGGCCAGCACCGTCACGACGCCACGGCCCAGGGCCTGGTTGATAGCGCCCAAGTCGTCCTCGGGGACCGCGAACACCACGGTGGCCGGGTTCATCTGGGTAATCACCACGATGCCGGTGGTGCTGGTGGTGGTGACGTAATTGCCGGGGTCGACCAGGCGCAGGCCCACCACACCGTCGACCGGCGAAGTGATGGTGCAGTAGCCGACCTGCACTTCAAGGTTCTGCACATTGCCCTGGTCGGCGGCCACGGTGCCCAGTTGTTGCTGGACCAAGGACGCCTGGGTGTCGACGGTTTGCTGGCTGGTAGAACCGGCCTTGACCAGTTCGCGGTAGCGCACCAGATCGCGCTGGGCATTGCTCAACACAGCCTGGTCGTGGGCCAGGGTACCCTTGGCCACGGCCAGCTGGGCCTTGAGAGCACGGTCATCGATCCGCGCAATCACCTGGCCCTTGCTGACGTGCTGGCCTTCCTTGAATTCCACGCTGCTGAGGATGCCATCGACCTGGGTGACCACGGTCACACTGCGGGTGGGGGTGACGGTGCCGAGGGCATCGATATACACCGGCACGTCCTGCAACACCACCGGCACCACGGCCACCGGTTCGCCGGTGACGGCCGGCCGGCCTTTGTGCCCGCCTGCAAAGAAGTGCAAACCCAGGGCAATCAACAACGCTACCAGTAACAACGTGCCAACGGCCCAGGCGAACGTACGTCGTCTGCTTTTCTCCACGGGTTTCTCTCTCGAACGCCGAAAACAGGAAGGGGCGGCCAGGCTAAATGGCCGCTCGCTGCCTGAACTCTAGCAGCGCGCTGGAGCTGTGCCTGTACGACCGTGAATGCGTTCAGCATCAAGACAGACAAAGTCAGCTGGGCGCCCCGCCATGCAAGGGCTGCGGCGGGATTCTTGAGCCCTGCGCAAAGCCGGTGCTACCATGCCAGACCGCCTGTCTTGGCAAGGAACCTCCTGGTCTATGAGCACCATTCGCGAGCGCAACAAAGAACTGATCCTGCGGGCTGCCAGTGAGGAGTTTGCCGACAAGGGCTTCGCCGCGACCAAAACCAGCGACATCGCCGCCAAGGCCGGGCTGCCCAAGCCCAACGTCTACTACTACTTCAAGTCCAAGGACAACCTCTATCGCGAGGTGCTCGAAAGCATTATCGAGCCGATCCTGGCGGCCTCCACACCGTTCAATCCTGATGGCGACCCTTCGGCCGTGCTGAGCGGGTACATCCGCTCGAAGATCTGCATCTCCCGGGATTTGCCGTTTGCCTCGAAAGTGTTTGCCAGTGAGATCATGCACGGCGCCCCGCATTTAAGCCCCGAGCAGGTGGAACAGCTGAATGCCCAGGCCAAGCACAACATCGACTGCATCCAGAGCTGGGTGGACCGTGGGCTGATTGCGCCGATTGATCCGCATCACCTGATGTTCAGCATTTGGGCGGCGACGCAGACGTATGCGGATTTTGACTGGCAGATTTCGGCGGTGACCGGGAAGGCGAAGTTGGATGAAGCGGATTATGAGGCGGCGGCGCAGACGATTATTCGGTTGGTGTTGAAGGGGTGTGAGCGGGACTGATAGACCGCAGCGTCTTCAAGATTCGCGAGCAAGCCCGCTCCCACATTTGAATTTGTGCCAGACATAAATCGTTTAAACGCTGCAGATCCAATGTGGGAGCGGGCTTGCTCGCGAAAGCGCCCTCCCAGACACATCCTGCACAAAGCCAAACCATCATCTCCAGATTCCCCGATCTAGCCTCTCAGAACCCCACCTGAAGAGAGGCAAAGGAATGCCTGATCCAGCTGCTTCACATCGCCTGCGCATCGGGCGATTCAGCGAGTCCAACCGCATCTACCTGATCACCACCAACACCCACGAACGCGCGCCGATATTCAGTGATTTTTATCTCGGCCGCCTGGTGGTCTGGCAATTCCGGCTCGCCCAGTATCAAGGGCTGGCGAACTCCCTGGCCTGGGTGGTCATGCCCGACCACTTTCACTGGTTGATTGAGCTGCAAAAAGGCTCATTGGGAGACCTGATGTGCCAGGTGAAGTCCAAAAGCACTCGAACCGTTAATGGCGCTACGGGCCGCAAAGGGCGGCTATGGCAAACCAGCTTTCATGATCGTGCGCTGCGCAAGGACGATGACTTGGTGAAGATGGCTCGGTATGTCGTGGCCACCCCATTAAGAGCAGGGTTGGTGGAGCGGATTGGCGACTATCCGCTGTGGGATGCGGTTTGGGTTTAGGTCCGGGACCGAGTCGCCCCTTTCGCGAGCAAGCCCGCTCCCACATTTGACCGAGTTCCAGCCTTGGAATGCAGTCAAATGTGGGAGCGGGCTTGCTCGCGAAGAGGCCCGACCAGTCACCTCACATCAAGCAGTAACCCCCGCATCCGCCAACAACCCCAACCCCTCGATCGCACTGATCGCACACTGCTCGTCAATATCCGACGTATCCCCGCTGATCCCGATCGCGCCCAGCACCACACCCGCCTGATCCCGGATCAACACCCCGCCCGGTGCCGGCACCACGCTGCCCTGCCCCAGGCTGTTCAGCGCGGCAATAAACGCCGGCCGTTGCTGTGCGTCCAGCGCCAGCAAGCGCGAGCCCTTGCCCAGGGCTATCGCGCCCCAGGCCTTGCCAATCGCGATCTGCGGGCGCAGCAGGCTCGCGCCATCCTCGCGCTGCAACGTTATCAAATGCCCGCCGCTGTCGAGTACCGCAACGGTCAGCGGTGCCGCCGAAATGGTGCGGCCTGCCGCGATGGCGTGGCTGGCCAGGTTGACTGCGACTTTCAAGGTTAAAGCGCTCATGGGTGCCGTCCTTATCTTGTTATGGGAAAGCCGTGGGGCTCTGTCTGATCAGAAGCTCGATCAAACAAATAGAACACAATAGATTTATTTTTTGTATACAATATTTCCAAACATACGCACCACACGTCGAAATATTCCCGTCCATAAGCCTTCCGACGAACGTAAAGGCCACCCAAGAAAATGGATTGACCTGCCCCGCTCGCCGTGAATACACTTCGGACCAACACCACTTGTATACAATTACAAAACGCAAGAGGCACCAAAACCATGAGCAAAATGAGAGCAATCGAAGCCGCTGTCCTGGTGATGCGCCGTGAAGGGGTCGACACCGCCTTCGGTATCCCGGGCGCCGCGATCAACCCGCTGTATTCGGCCTTGCAGAAGGTCGGTGGCATCGATCACGTCCTTGCTCGCCACGTTGAAGGCGCCTCGCACATGGCCGAGGGCTACACCCGCACCAAGGCCGGCAATATCGGCGTGTGCATCGGCACCTCGGGCCCGGCGGGCACCGACATGGTTACCGGCCTGTACAGCGCCTCGGCGGACTCGATCCCGATCCTGTGCATCACCGGCCAGGCGCCACGGGCACGCATGCACAAGGAAGACTTCCAGGCTGTCGACATCACCAGCATCGTCAAGCCGGTGACCAAGTGGGCGACCACCGTCCTGGAACCCGGCCAGGTGCCGTATGCCTTCCAGAAGGCCTTCTATGAAATGCGCTCCGGCCGCCCGGGCCCGGTGCTGATCGACCTGCCATTCGACGTACAAATGGCCGAGATCGAATTTGACATCGACGCCTACCAACCACTGCCCCTGGCCAAGCCTTTGGCGACCCGCATCCAGGTGGAAAAAGCCCTGGCCCTGCTGGACCAGGCCGAGCGCCCATTGCTGGTGAGCGGTGGTGGCGTGATCAACGCCGACGCCAGCGAACTGCTGGTGGAATTCGCCGAGTTGACCGGCATCCCGGTGATCCCGACCCTGATGGGCTGGGGCACGATCCCGGACGATCACCCGCAGATGGTGGGCATGGTCGGCCTGCAAACGTCCCACCGCTATGGCAACGCCACGATGTTGAAATCGGACGTGGTGCTGGGCATCGGTAACCGCTGGGCCAACCGTCACACCGGTTCGGTGGAGGTGTACACCGAGGGCCGAAAATTCATTCACGTGGACATCGAGCCGACGCAAATCGGCCGCGTGTTCACCCCGGACCTGGGCATCGTTTCCGACGCCGGCTCTGCATTGACCATGTTCATTGAAGTGGCCCGCGAGTGGAAAGCCGCCGGCAAGCTCAAGGACCGCAGCGCCTGGCTCCACGATTGCCAGCAGCGCAAGGCCACCCTGCACCGCAAGACCCACTTCGACAACGTGCCGGTCAAGCCGCAACGGGTGTACGAAGAGATGAACCAGGTGTTCGGCAAAGACACCTGCTACGTCAGCACCATCGGCCTGTCGCAGATTGCCGGCGCGCAGTTCCTGCACGTCTACAAACCACGCCACTGGATCAACTGCGGCCAGGCCGGCCCGCTCGGCTGGACCATTCCGGCGGCACTGGGTGTGGTCAAGGCGGACCCGACCCGCAAAGTCGTGGCACTGTCCGGTGACTATGACTTCCAGTTCATGATCGAAGAGCTGGCCGTGGGCGCACAGTTCAAGCTGCCGTACATCCACGTGGTGGTGAACAACTCCTACCTGGGGCTGATCCGCCAGGCCCAGCGCGGGTTTGAAATGGACTACTGCGTGCAGCTGTCCTTCGACAACCTCAACGCACCGGAACTCAACGGTTACGGCGTCGACCACGTGGCCGTCGCCGAAGGCCTGGGTTGCAAGGCCCTGCGGGTGTTCGAGCCGGGCCAGATCCAGCCGGCACTGCGCAAGGCTCAGGAAATGATCGAAGAATTCAAGGTTCCGGTGATCGTTGAGATTATTCTGGAGCGGGTGACCAATATTTCCATGGGCACCGAGATCAACGCCGTCAACGAATTCGAAGATCTGGCACTGGTGGGCAACGACGCGCCGACTGCCATTTCACTGCTCGATTAAGGAGAACCTCATGCCGCGTTTTGCCGCCAACCTGTCCATGCTGTTTACCGAACAGGACTTTCTTGCCCGTTTCAAAGCCGCCGCCGACGCGGGGTTCAGTGGTGTGGAATACCTGTTTCCCTATGAATTCAGCTCAGCTGAAATCAAGGCGCAACTCGATGCCCACGGCCTGACCCAAGTGCTGTTCAACCTGCCGGCCGGTGACTGGGCCAAGGGCGAACGCGGCCTGGCCTGCCACCCGGACCGGGTCGAGGAGTTCCGTGCCGGGGTCAACCTGGCCATCGCCTACGCCCAGGTACTGGGCAATACCCAGGTCAACTGCCTGGCGGGGATTCGCCCGGCCGGCGTGGATGACGCGACGCTTGAAAAAACCTTCGTCGCCAACCTCAAGTACGCCGCCGACAAGTTGCAGGCGGTGGGCATCCGGCTTGTGATGGAGATGATCAATACCCGCGACATCCCGGGCTTCTACCTGAACAACACGGCGCAGGCCCTGTCGATTCGCGAGCAGGTGGGCAGTGCCAACCTGTTCCTGCAATACGACATCTATCACATGCAAATCATGGAAGGCGACCTGGCCCGCACCATGGCTGCGCACCTGGGTGAGATCAACCACATCCAGCTGGCGGACAACCCGGGGCGCAACGAGCCGGGGACCGGTGAGATCAACTACCGCTTCCTGTTCGAACATTTGGACCGCATCGGTTATCAGGGTTGGGTCGGCTGTGAGTACAAACCGTTGACCACCACCGAAGCGGGTTTGGGTTGGCTCAAAAGCCACAACGCGATCTAACTGAACAAACACAGCACCCAATGTGGGAGCGGGCTTGCTCGCGAAAGCGGTGGATCAGTCGACATCAATGCTGAATGTCGGCCCCCATTCGCGAGCAAGCCCGCTCCCACAGTGGATCTCCTGTGTTTAGCAGGCCGCGCCAGGCCTGCACACCTAACAATAAGAGGATTTTCGTCATGGCTAAAATCGGATTTATCGGCACCGGCATCATGGGCCAACCCATGGCTGCCAACCTGCAAAAGGCCGGTCACCAACTGTTTCTTTCCGAGCATCACGGCAAGGCGCCGGCTGAACTGATCAGCGCTGGTGCGGTGGCCCTGGCCAACCCGCAGCAAGTGGCCCAGGAAGCCGAATTCATCATCGTCATGGTGCCCGACACTCCGCAGGTCGATGATGTGCTGTTCCGCGCCGACGGCGTTGCCGCAGGCCTTGGGCCGAACAAAGTGGTGATCGACATGAGTTCGATCTCGCCCACCGCCACCAAGGCCTTCGCCGCGAAGATCAACGAGACCGGCGCACGCTACCTCGACGCCCCGGTGTCCGGTGGTGAAGTCGGTGCCAAGGCCGGCACCCTGAGCATCATGATCGGCGGCGACCCGCACACCTTCGAACGCGCCCTGCCACTGTTCCAGGCCATGGGCAAGAACATCACCCTGGTGGGCGGCAATGGCGATGGCCAGACCGCCAAGGTGGCCAACCAGATCATCGTTGCGTTGAACATCCAGGCGGTGGCGGAAGCGCTGCTGTTCGCCTCGAAGAACGGCGCCGACCCGGCCAAGGTGCGTGAAGCACTGATGGGGGGGTTTGCTTCATCGAAAATCCTCGAAGTGCATGGCGAGCGCATGATCAAGGGCACCTTCGATCCGGGCTTCCGCATCAACCTGCACCAGAAGGATCTGAACCTGGCCCTGGCCGGTGCCAAGGAGCTGGGGATCAACCTGCCGAACACCGCCGGCACGCAGCAGGTGTTCAGCACCTGCACCGCCATCGGTGGCGGCAACTGGGACCACTCGGCGCTGATCAAGGGCCTGGAACATATGGCGAATTTTTCGATTCGCGATAAATAACCCCCGGATCGTTCCCACGCTCTGCGTGGGAATGCAGCCGTGACGCTCCGCGTCACAACAGCGGACGCAGAGCGTCCAGTGATTCATTCCCACGCGGAGCGTGGGAACGATCTGATGCACCCCTAATAACAAGAATCCCCGGGAGCCCGCTTATGTCGGTCGATCCGCAACACCTGCTTCGCGAGCTGTTTGCCACAGCCATCGACGCCGCCCACCCCCGGCAAGTCCTCGAACCCTATCTGCCCGCCGACCGCAGCGGCCGTGTCATCGTGATCGGCGCCGGCAAAGCCGCCGCCGCCATGGCGCTGGTAGTGGAAAACTGCTGGCAAGGCGAAGTCTCGGGCCTGGTGGTCACCCGCTACGGCCACGGCGCACCCTGCAAGAAAATCGAGGTGGTCGAAGCCGCGCACCCGGTGCCGGACGCCGCAGGCCAGGCCGTGGCCAAGCGTGTGCTGGAGCTGATCAGCAACCTGGGCGAAGACGACCGCGTGATCTTCCTGCTCTCCGGCGGCGGCTCTGCACTGCTCGCCCTTCCGGCCGCCGGCATCACCCTGGCGGACAAGCAAGCGATCAACAAGGCCCTGCTCAAATCCGGCGCCACCATTGGCGAGATGAACTGCGTGCGCAAGCACCTCTCGGCGATCAAGGGCGGGCGCCTGGCCAAGGCAAGCTGGCCTGCCACCGTCTACACCTACGCGATTTCCGATGTACCGGGCGACCAGGCCACGGTCATCGCTTCCGGCCCCACTGTTGGCGACCCCAGTACCTCGCAACAGGCGCTGGCGATTCTCAAGCGCTACCAGATTGAAATCCCGGCGTCGGTGCGCACCTGGCTGCAAAGCCCGGAGTCGGAAACCGTCAAGCCCGGGGACCCGGTGCTCGCCCGTAGCCATTTCCAACTGATCGCCCGTCCGCAGCAATCCCTGGAAGCGGTGGCGGTGAAAGTCCGCCAGGCCGGTTTCAGCCCGCTGATCCTCGGCGACCTGGAAGGCGAAGCGCGGGACGTGGCCAAGGTGCACGCCGGTATCGCCCGGCAAATCATCCAGCACGGCCAACCCCTGGCGGCGCCTTGTGTGATCCTCTCCGGCGGCGAAACCACCGTCACCGTACGCGGCAATGGCCGTGGCGGACGCAACGCCGAATTCCTGCTGAGCCTCACCGACAGCCTCAAGGGCCTGCCCGGCGTCTACGCCCTGGCGGGTGACACCGACGGCATCGACGGCTCGGAAGACAACGCCGGCGCGATCATGACGCCCACCAGCTACGCCCGCGCCGAAGCCCTGGGCTTGAGCGCCAGTGACGAGCTGGACAACAACAATGGCTACGGTTACTTCGCGGCCCTCGACGGCTTGATCATCACCGAGCCGACCCGCACCAACGTCAACGATTTCCGCGCCATTCTGATTCTTGAAAGCCCTGAAAGAGAGTCCCCTGAACATGACGCCTGACAAGAAGGTCAAGATCCTCGCCACGCTGGGCCCGGCCACCGACAGCATCGACGACATCCGCGAGCTGGTGGAAGCCGGGGTGAATATCTTTCGCCTGAACTTCAGCCATGGCGATCATGCCGACCACGCCCAACGCTACCAGTGGATTCGCCAGGTGGAGCGCCAGCTCAATTATCCCCTCGGCATCCTGATGGACCTGCAAGGGCCGAAGCTGCGGGTGGGGCGTTTTGCCGAAGGAAAAGTGCAACTGATTCGCGGCCAGGCCCTGCGCCTGGACCTCGACCCGACACCCGGTGACCAGCGGCGAGTCAACCTGCCCCACCCGGAAATCATCGCGGCCCTGCAGCCCGGCATGGACCTGCTGCTGGACGACGGCAAGCTGCGCCTGCGGGTGATCAACAAGCACGCCGATGCCATCGACACCACCGTGCTCAATGGCGGTGAACTGTCGGACCGCAAAGGCGTGAACGTACCCCAGGCATTGCTGGAGCTCAGCCCGCTGACGGCCAAGGATCGCCGCGACCTGAGCTTCGGCCTGGAACTTGGGGTGGACTGGGTGGCGCTGTCGTTTGTGCAACGCCCGGAAGACATCCGCGAAGCCCGCGAGTTGATCGGCGACAAGGCGTTCCTGATGGCCAAGATCGAGAAGCCCTCGGCGGTGCAGCGCCTGCAGGAAATCGCCGAGTTGAGCGACGCGATCATGGTCGCCAGAGGTGACCTGGGGGTGGAAGTGCCGGCGGAAAGCGTGCCGCAAATCCAGAAGGACATCATTGGTGTGTGCCGCCAGTTGGGTAAACCGGTGGTGGTGGCCACGCAGATGCTTGAATCCATGCGCTTCTCCCCGGCGCCGACCCGTGCCGAAGTCACCGACGTGGCCAACGCAGTGGCGGAAGGGGCGGATGCGGTGATGCTGTCGGCGGAAACCGCTTCCGGTGAATACCCGTTGGAGGCCGTGCTGATGATGAGCAAGATCATTCGCCAGGTGGAAAATGGCCCGGATTACCAGACCCAGCTGGACGTCAGCCGGCCCAAGGCGGATGCCACGGTGTCGGACGCCATCAGCTGTGCGATCCGCCGTATCAGCAGCATCCTGCCGGTGGCAGTGCTGGTGAACTACAGCGAGTCGGGCAGCTCCACCTTGCGGGCGGCGCGGGAACGGCCGGCGGTGCCGATTCTGAACCTGACACCGAACCTGTCGACGGCGCGACGCTTGAGCGTGGCGTGGGGCGTGCATTCGGTGGTGAACGATCGGCTGCGGCAGGTGGATGAGGTGTGTTCCACGGCGTTGGAGATTGCCCAGGCACAGGGTATGGCGGAGCGTGGGGATACGTTGGTGATTACTGCTGGGGTGCCATTCGGGCAGCCAGGGTCGACCAATTCGTTGCGGATCGAGACATTGATCTAATCCCCTGTGGCGAGGGAGCTTGCTCCCGCTGGACTGCGCAGCAGGCCCATCTTTTGGGGCCGCTGCGCGCCCCAGCGGGAGCAAGCTCCCTCGCCACAAGATTCGGCGCTTTCCTGCAGATTATTGATCATGCCCAACCAACCCTGCCCCGACTGGGCCGAAGCCCTGCTCAACGGCTTCAGCCAGATATTCCTGCAGCGCCACCCGCTGTGTGGCCTGCTCTGCCTGCTGGCGATCCTGATCGGCGCCCCGGCCCTGCTCGGCGGCGCGCTGCTGGGCGGTGTCGCCGGCTTGCTGACCGCCCAACGCCGCGGCTATCCCAAGGCCGAACGCCAGGCCGGTCTGTATAGCTACAACGGGGTGCTGCTCGGCTTGCTGATCAGCCAGCACTTCAGCTGGTCGGCACTGCTGCCGCCGTTGATTCTCGCCTGCGGTGGCCTCAGCGCAATCCTCACTCGCCAGTGGCTCAAACGCGCCGCCAACCCCGATGACCTGCCCGCCTACACCGCACCGTTTGTAGTACTCGGCTGGCTGCTGCTGGGCACCACCGCGCCCGCCGCATTTGCCGCCAGCGAACCCGGCACCTGGGCGCTACTCTGCGCGCCGTTCACAGGTCTGGCCCAAGTCATCCTGATGGACCAACCCCTCGCCGGCCTGCTGATCGCCCTCGGCCTTTTAATAGCCAGCCGCCGCGCGGCCTTGTGGGCGCTGACCGGCGCGAGCCTCGGCGTGTTGATCGCCCTGTTGATGGACGAGCCCGCCAGCGCCCTGCTCGGCCTGCACAGCTATAACCCGGCGCTGGCCGCCCTGGCCCTCAGCCAGTATCGTCGCCAACCCTGGCTGCCGCTGATCGGCATCCTGCTGGCGATCATCCTCACGCCCGGCTTCACCGGCCTGAACCTGCCCGCGCTGACCGCGCCGTTTATCCTCGCCACCTGGCTGGTGCGCGCCAGTCAGCGGGTGATGCAGAAAACCCGCATGGACAGCCCCTTCGAATCCCCCTAGGCTTCGCTGATCTTCGATTCAGGCGACTTCCATGGACAGCAACAAGCACTGGCGTGAGCGTCTCTACGTCATGGTTTTCCAAAGTGACACCCCGGCCGGCCGACGCTTCGACAGCACCCTGTTGCTGATCATCCTGGCCAGCCTGGTGATCGTGATCCTCGACAGCATCCAGGCAGTCCACGACAACTACGCCAACGTGCTGGCCTATATCGAGTGGGGCTTCACCATCATCTTCGCCATCGAATACGGCCTGCGGCTGTATTGCTCGCCCAAGCCGTTGCGCTATGCCTTCAGCTTTTATGGGCTGGTGGATTTGCTGGCGATCGTGCCCGGGATCCTCGCGCTGTACTACAGCGACGCGCAGTACCTGCTGATTATCCGAATCATCCGGATGCTGCGGATTTTCCGCGTGCTCAAGCTCGGCCCGTACCTCAAGCAGGCCAACTACCTGATGTCGGCGCTGCGGGGCAGCAAGCAGAAGATCGTGGTGTTCCTGGTCAGCGTCTGCACCCTGGTCACGGTGTTCGGCACCTTGATGTACGTGATCGAAGGCCCGGAGCACGGGTTTACCAGCATTCCCAAGGGCATCTATTGGGCGATCGTCACCCTGACCACCGTGGGCTTTGGCGATATCGTGCCGAAGACCCCGCTGGGCCAGGTGATTTCGTCGCTGGTGATGATCACCGGTTATTCGATCATCGCGGTGCCCACCGGGATCTTCACCGCCGAACTGGCCAACGCCATGCGCGGTGAGCAATTGCAAACGGATTGCCCGGTGTGCAAGAAAAACAGCCATGAGCCCAATGCAGCGTTTTGCTCACGGTGTGGCAGCGCGCTTTTCAAAAAACTGGAATAAGCAAAGTTCTTTTTAATCTTTAAGCGACTATGCGCCCCCCCGTTATAGTCGCTGGCATATTGCCCCCATGCGTTTCAAAAACCTTCTCGAACAACAAGGAATGAGCAGTGAAAAAACTCGTTAGTGCCTCTCTCCTGGCCGCCGGCCTCGCACTGGCTGGCGTCGTCCAGGCCGCCCCGGTCACCCTGCTCAACGTCTCCTATGACGTGATGCGTGACTTCTACAAGGACTACAACGCCGCCTTCCAGAAGCACTGGGCCGCCGAGCATCCAAACGACAAGCTGACCCTGCAGATGTCCTTCGGTGGTTCGAGCAAACAAGCGCGCTCGGTGATCGACGGCCTGCCGGCTGACGTGATCACCATGAACATGGCCACCGACATCAACGCCCTGGCGGACAACGGCAAACTGGTGCCGGACAACTGGGTTACCCGCCTGCCGAACAACAGTGCGCCGTTCACTTCGGCCACGGTGTTCATCGTGCGCAAAGGCAACCCGAAAGCCCTGAAAGACTGGCCGGACCTGCTCAAGGATGGCGTGCAAGTCATCGTGCCGAACCCGAAGACCTCCGGTAACGGCCGCTACACCTACCTCTCGGCCTGGGGTTATGTGCTGAAAAACGGTGGCGACGAAGAGAAGGCCAAGAAGTTCGTGGGTGACCTGTTCAAGCACGCACCCGTGCTGGACACCGGTGGCCGTGCCGCTACCACCACGTTCATGACCAACCAGATCGGCGACGTGCTGGTGACCTTTGAGAACGAAGCAGAAATGATCGCCCGTGAATTCGGCCGTGATCAGTTCGAAGTGATCTACCCGAGCGTTTCCGCAGAAGCTGAGCCGCCAGTGTCGATCGTCGACAAAGTGGTCGAGAAGAAAGGCACCAAAGTGGCTGCCGAGGAATACCTGAAGTACCTGTGGTCGCCGGAAGGCCAGGAAATTGCCGCCAACAATTACCTGCGTCCACGTGACCCGAAAGTGCTGGCCAAGTACACCGACCGTTTCCCGAAAGTCGACTTCCTGTCGGTAGAGAAGACCTTTGGCGACTGGCGCACCGTGCAGAAGACCCACTTCAATGATGGCGGGGTTTTTGACCAGATCTACTCCGGGCAGTAATCCGCACCCTGATCGCTGATCGTTCCCACGCGCTGATCGTTCCCACGCTCCGCGTGGGAATGCATCATAGGACGCTCCGCGTCCAGGTCGCGCCGCAAGACCTGGACCGTGCTGGGGACGCAGAGCGTCACTGGATGTATTCCCACGCGGAGCGTGGGAACGATCTATCTACAGCCGTTACATCGGCGGTGTCACGCCATCCTTACCCGCGGAAATCGCCTGGGCCGTCACGCTCCCGTCCGCGCCCTTCGCCGCAAACATCACCACCTTCACCCCAGGCTTCAGCAAGCTGCGATCACCCGGCTCCAGGTTGACGATCGGCACATCATCCGGCACCACGATCTTCTGCTCGCCGCCCTTGTACTTGACGGTCAACGTGCGGCCATTGCTCACCACCAGGTCACCCACGGTGCCGTTGGTCATGCTGCTGCCTTCCTTCAGGTCGAACGCACGGTGCCCATCGCCTGTACCGGCCATCGCCGGTGGGAATACATGCACTTCCAGCGCCGTCAGGGTGCCATCCGCGTTGGGCATGGCCGCCGAACCGATGTAACTGCCGGGCTTGATGTCTTCGATTTTTGCCAGGGTGACCGCACGCACCTGCGTGTCCTTGGTCAGGTGCACGGTGACGTCTTCACCGCTGTTGACCTTGACGTGCATCGCGTCGCCGTCCATCGCGGTAATCGCACCCCGCACGCCGACACGCGGGGCATCTGCGGCCTGGGCAACGCCCACGGTCATCAGCGCAGCCAGGCTGGAGGCCAGGAGCATCTTGTTGAATGTCGTCTTCATGGCAGTCGATTTCCTGTTTATGCAGTTGTGACTGAATGTATCATCGACCTTCAGCCCGAAAGTTAACGTTTCAGTCATTAATTCCCGGCATGAGTGTTATCACCACAGACAGGCTACTCGCGCCCGGGGCCAGTCTTTATCCTCGCTCGCCACAATCCTTCGCTTTTATGAGAACGCCATGAACGCCACGCCCCCCGCTACAAGCACGATGACCCGAGGCATGGTGATGCTGTTTGCGTTCTGTTGCGGCGCCATCGTCGCCAACATCTACTACGCGCAACCGATCATCGAGCTGATCGCCCCGGACATCGGCCTCACGCCGGCCATGGCCAGCCTGATCGTGTCCCTGACCCAGATCGGCTATGCCCTGGGCCTGTTCTTCCTGGTGCCGTTGGGCGACCTGCTGGAAAACCGCCGGCTGATGATCATCACCACCGTGGTGGCCATCGCCAGCCTGCTGGGTGCGGCGTTCACCGAACAGCCGAACCTGTTCCTGCTGGTGTCGCTGCTGATCGGCTTCAGCTCGGTGTCGGTACAGATCCTGATTCCGCTGGCGGCGCACCTGGCGCCGGCTGAATCCCGTGGCCGGGTGGTCGGCAGCATCATGGGCGGCCTGCTGCTGGGTATTCTGCTGGCACGACCGGTGTCCAGCGTGGTGGCCGACCACTTCGGCTGGCGCGCCATGTTCATGGCCGCCGCGGCACTGATGGCGTTTATCAGCGTGGTGCTGATGCTGACCATCCCCAAGCGCCAACCGGATCACGCGGCCAGCTATGGCCAGTTGCTCGCCTCGCTGGGCACCCTGCTGCGCCGCCAGCCGGTGCTGCGCCAGCGCGCGTTTTACCAGGGCTGCATGTTCGCCACCTTCAGCCTGTTCTGGACCGCCGCCCCGCTGGAACTGTCCCGCAACCACGGCCTGAGCCAAAGCCAGATCGCCTTGTTTGCCCTGGTCGGTGCCCTGGGCGCCATCGCCGCACCCATCGCCGGGCGCCTGGCGGACGCCGGCCACACCCACCGCGCTTCGCTGCTGGCGATGCTGTTTGCCGCACTGAGCTTCCTGCCGGCCTTCGTGCACCCGCTGTACAGCGTGATCGGCCTGGCGGTGACCGGCGTGGTCCTGGACTTCTGCGTGCAGATGAACATGGTCCTTGGCCAGCGCGCCATCTACGCCCTCGACGCCAACAGCCGTAGCCGACTGAACGCGCTGTACATGACCAGCATCTTCATCGGCGGCGCCTTCGGCTCGGCGATTGCCAGCAGCGTGTACGAACACGGCGGCTGGCTGGGGGTGATGCTGGTGGGCAGCGCATTCCCGCTGGTGGCGTTGCTGCGCTTCCTGAGCGCCTCGCGGCAAGGGGCGGTGGCGACTGCCTGACCCACCTTACAACCGCATCAACGGCTCCAACGCCGCATCCGCCAGAAATGACGAGTGACGAGGTCAAGGGCTTGCTGACTGATTGGAAATTACCGCCCAGGGATTTATGGGCGGTATCCCCTCCAGGAGGATGGCGAGCGCCCTGGCGCGTTGCTTTTCAGCGCAGGTGAGTAGACAGACCGATCACGTCCTCTGGCCGGATCAAGCGTGTGCTTTTAAGCAGGAAGTTTGTCTGACGCCGTCCCAGTAAGTCGATGCCCACAAAGTAACGCCCGCTCTGCTGGTTGTATTTGACGACGGTATCTCCAATACGGCCCGTGTAGCTATCCACCAGCCGCAAGGGCGTTCCGACTTCTGTCATTAAACCCGTCAGATCAATTGTGTCTTGGCCACTGGTGAAATCCATGATCAGGTCAGCGTCGTCATAGGCCGAGTCGCTGGCCTTCTCATACCTGAACGTGTTTCTACCGCCCACACCCCAGAGCGTATCTCCACCTGCCCCGCCGGTGAGAACGTTATCCACCGTATTGCCTATGAGCGTGTCACGGCCTGAGCCGCCAATCGCATTCTCCACGGTGACACCTTTGGCTATACCAACGTTATTGCGCAAGCCGCCTACGCTGGAGGCTGCGCCCTCGCGCAAGTCGATGGTCTGGTTCTGCCGGAAGCCCGAAAAGTCCAGGGTGTCATCGCCACCTTTGTCCCTCACCAGGAACCTGGGAGCGCCACTCTGGGAATGCAGGCTAAGGAAGGGATCACCGGTGTTGGAGTTGAAGCCATAGACAGTATCGTGCGGAGCAGGAAAAGGTTCCGGATTCGGGTCCGGTTGAGGTTCTGGCTTGGGCTCTGGTTGGGGCTCCGGCTTGGAAACTCCAGGTTCGTGTGCCCCGCCAGTGACTATGTCACTTGCCTGAATGCCACCCACGCTCTTAATCAGAAAATCCGCTTTGCCCCTGCCAGTGGTGTCGAGACCCAGACTACCGTTTCCGCTGCGCGGGTCATGGCTCAGGACAATCTCGCCAGCACGCCCCGTAAACCGCTCAACAATGTTGAAATGCTTGATTGAGGTATTTTTCAATAAGCCCGAAAGGTCGATCTTGTCTGTGCCGCTGGTGAAATCCAGGATTTCGTCAGGCCTGGTGAGTGTCGAGTCACTCGCTCTATCGTAAGCAAACACGTCCGCGCCTGCGCCGCCTGTCAACCTGTCTGAACCCGCTCCACCCTTGAGCCGGTTGCCGGCCTCATTCCCTATGAGCTCATCGTCACCTGAGCCACCTGTGGCATTTTCAATGACAACGCCCTTGGCGATAGACACATTACCCTTCAAGCCACCCACATTGGAAAACGACTCCGCATTCAGGTTGATCTTCTGGTTCTGGGAAAATAGCGAAAAGTTCAGCGTGTCATTCCCGCCCCCGTCCCATACCGAAAATATCGGGGCGTCCTTCGAGGACTCAAGGCTGAAGTGGTCACGGTCAGTATTGGATTCAAAGCCATAAGTAGTATCGGTATTCCGAATATTGAGATTGGCCCCGTAGAGTTTCTGTACGGCAGCAATATCATCTTTCATTGGCGTTGAAGGTTCGCGCGATTTGAAGTCATGGCCCGTATGATTGGTTTCTCGCCAGTAACTCATCACGCTGTGGGCTCTGGTGTCCTGCGTGTATAGGGCATCTGCATAAGAGTGCACACTTTCACCATAGTCCCCAGGGTGGCCAAGCCCCAGGGCATGTCCCAACTCATGTATGGCCGTTGATAAAAAAACATCGCCATGCCGTGGGGCATCAGAAGCGCCTTTCGTTCCAACCGTAGTGCTCATATCACCGTACCAGCGATTAGGCAGCCCAGACACCCCGCCATTGTCATCGGGATTGGCCTTGATGGTTATTGAACCATCCGGACCTGGCGCCCCCTCCTTGAAGACAATATTTGTCACGTCCTGCCAAGACGTCAGGGCTTTGCGCAAGGACGCTTTCTGTTGCACAGAGAATTGATCGTCAAGGGTGAAGGAAAGCTCAATTTTGTTATCGCCATTACGATCGTAATGCCTCGAACCCTCTCGCAGGATCTGCTTTGCAGCATCATCCGTGGTGAAGGTTTTTTTTGAGGTTGCGCCATCACTGGTAGTGGCCGCATTCAACGTAGATAGCTCATGACTTGATACAGGCGGACTAACGAAAGAAGCAGTGACTCTCATACAAACAACATCCTTTTAGTTGAGACTTTGATTCATCAGGAAACAGACTTTCAACGCGACTGTTTCACTTAACAGCCGCCTTAAAATCTCACATGAAAAAACCGAATGTCACCCCTACGAACGTTTCAATTTAAATATCCAAACAGCCAGAAACACATCGCCAATTTTTCAAGCGCACTATATTTATATTCAGAAGTTTCAGATCAGGCCAGCTCTGCATTCAATATGCGATACGAAGAAAACCGGAGACATATAAACCTACAATTAACCATCGCCCTAACCCGGGCATGAAAACAATCTGCTACACATCCGGCTGCTGCACCACGTGGTGCTGATGGCTGAGAGTCAGGCACTGGAAACAGGGCCAGACTCTGCCTTCACTCTGGCGGTTACCCAGGGGCGCCCGGCTGTTGAAGCAGACCTTTCAATAGCTGCAGCAACGTCGACAATGTCTTGGCGATCATCTCGTTCAACACTGCAAGCGTGGTCGTTTTCGAATCAGGCTCAGGGGGCGGCGCCGGGGACGGTACTACATTTGGCATGGGTAATGGCACCGGCTTGAACCCAGGCGTCGCCCCCGCCCACTGCACATCCGTCGACTTGATCTGGCCAACACTGTTGATCAACAACTCGGCTTTGCCACTGCCGTTCAGGTCAACTTCAAGGCTTGACCGGCCCGTGGCGGCGTCGTACTTGAGCAAGGCCTCGCCAGCGCGCCCCGTGAATCGGTCCGTGAACACCAGGGTGCCCACCCCGGCTTCTTTCAATGCGCCCGACAGGTCGATCTTGTCGGTACCGCTGGTAAAGTCCTCGATCAAGTCAGGATCCTGAGGCGTGGAATCACTGGCCTTGTCGTAGATAAACATGTCCGCTCCGCCGCCACCGCGCAACGTATCAGCCCCTGCTCCACCTTTGAGTCGATTGCCCGCCTCGTTACCGATCAGGGTGTCGCGACCGGCCCCACCTGTTGCGTTTTCAATTGTGCACCCCTGGCAATCGAGACATTGCCCTTCAAGCCGCCCACGTCAGAGAACGACTCGGCATTGAGGTTGATCTTCTGGTTCTGTGAGAACCCTGAAAAGTCCAACGTATCGTCACCGCCGCCGTCCCATACGCAAAAAACGGGTTTGTCCGTGGCGCTCTTGAGCGTCATCGCCTCCCGCTCGGTGTTGGAGTTGAAACCATACGTGGTGTCGGTATTGCGGGTTTGGTGATTGGCCCCATACAACCGCTGCGCTGCCGCGATGTCGTCCATCATTGGCGCGGATGGATTCGAAGACTGAAAGTCGTGGCCGGCCTGGTTTTTCTCCGACCAGTAGCTCATGACGCTGCGCGCCTTGGTATCCCCGGCATAGACCGCGCCACTGTTGTAGGCAGAGCCGCCACCATTGTAGTTGCCTGGATGCTGCAGGCCGATGGCGTGCCCGATTTCATGTACCGCGGTCACCGAAAAGTGGCTGCCCAGGCCAGGTCTGCTCCCTGCTTTCAGCGTGCCTATCGTCGCGGTCGTGCTGGTGTTGGAGCGTGTAGGTGATGTGGCAACACCACGGTCACCGCGAGGGTTGTTTTTAATGTTTACCGTGCCGTCTGCCCCATCTGCCTGCTCCTTGAGGTTAATGTTGGCAACATCCTGCCAGGACTGCACCGCTTGACGAACGCGTTGTTGCTGCTGCGCGGTGAAACTGGGGTCGACGGTGTAGGACAGATCAACTTTCATGTCGCCGTTACGATCGTGAAACCGCAGGTTGTCCCGCGAGATCTGCTTGCCGGCCTGATCCGTGGTGTAGGTCGGCTTGGCTTTCGCGCCGAAGCCAGTCGGACCGGGGTCAGACTCCGGCAAGTTTTGAAGCATGGGCCTGATGGAGATCGCGTCAAAAACGTTCATGAGAAAGAGCACTCTTTATTAATTAATAGACGAGCCGGAACAATCGGCATCAGCCATTAAGCTCCCATGCATGGAAAGCACGGGACAGCGCTTATTTAGTTCTCATCGAAACACTTAAAAGCGATGAAACACCCGCTAAGAAACTCAATAAATTACTTGCAATTTCAACAACTGAACACACACCAGCCGTTGCGGCAGCGCCTTGGTTTATCAGAAAAAAAACAAAAACCTACATAATGCCGCCAATATGAATACTCCAAACCGGCATCAACAAAGATACATCCACTCAAACTTTTCATCCAAATCCACCAGCGATCAGGACCTCACCGCTTGACATAACTTCCCACGCTAAATC
>NZ_JBYSWF010000086.1:0-25098 GCF_058780865.1 Pseudomonas sp. GP01-A4 | reverse complement strand
ACGCCGCTGACCTCGCGTATCGCCCACCTGGTGGTGATCGACGTGCTGGCGATGGGCGTGGCCATGGCGCGCGGCCCGAGCCTGGTCAACCACCTCAAGAGCGTGAAGCGCAGCTTGCGCAGCCTTCGGTTGTCACCCAAGTCCGTAAAAGCCCTCGACGACTGATAGTTTGTACGCGGACCAATTGTGGGAGCGGGCTTGCTCGCGAATGCGGAGTGTCAGTCACTGAATATGCTGGCTGGCCCACCGCATTCGGGAGCAAGCCCGCTCCCACATTTTGATTGGGTCCTGCCCCGCAAGATTCATCGTCCTGTCATCCCCATGCCGCTAAACCGTCATTGCCCGAGCCCATCCTGAACTCCCCTTACTCGCATTGGGAGACTCGAAATGGCTCGGCAATACGAAGAAAGCAACAGCACCGTCAAGACCCGCCGCCAGCAGGAAGACCAGCGCCGCATGGCCTTCCGTCGCGCAATTGAAGACCGCTGCGATCAGCGTCAATTGCAACAGAGCATCAGTGACTATCCGGAACTCCACTGGCAGGCACCCGCAGCTGCCCAGCGAAGCGCTCAGCCAGCGCGCTGATCTGCAGCCGCTCGCTGCGGATAAAGCCCAGGAATGCATGGGCCACCGGTGATAGGCGCTTGGCCTTGGCCTGCACCAGGCACCAACTGCGGTAAAGCGGCAGTTCTTCCACCGGCAGCTCCCTGAGCCCGCCGGTGGCCAGTTCCAGGTTGACCGCGTGGCGCGTCAGCAGCGCCACGCCCAACCCGGCGGTCACGCACTCGCGCTGCGCCTCGGCCGAAGACACTTCCACCGTCTGGGTGAAGTGCACGCGCTTCTCCTTGAAATACTCCTCGCACGCCATCCGCGTGCCGGACCCCGGCTCGCGCAACAGCAGCGTGTAAGGCTCAAGGTCCTGCAGGCGCAACGGCCCTTGATGGCTCAGCGGATGATCGTGGGGTGCCACCGCGACAATCGGGTTGTTCAGGAACGGCAGGAATTCCAGGCCCATGTCCTGGGGCACCATCGACATGATCACCAGGTCGTCGCGGTTGTCTGAAAGCCGGCGAATCACCTGGGCGCGGTTGACCACCGTCAGGTGCAGGTTGACCTCCGGATGCTGGCGCTTGAAGGCGGCAAACAGGTGCGGCACGAAGTACTTGGCGCTGGATTCCACCGCCAGTTTCAGCTGGCCCTGCAACGAGCCCTGCATGTCGGAGAGCTGCATATCGAGGTTTTCCAGGCGGCCGAAAATGTCCCGGCTGGCCCGTTGCAAGGCTTCAGCAGCTTCAGTCATATAGAGCTTTTTGCCGACGTAATCGAACAATGGCTGGCCCAGCAGCTCTTCCAGCTGCTTGATTTGTAGGCTAACGGCCGGTTGCGTGAGGGACATTTCCTCGGCTGCGCGGCTGTAGGAACGCAAATCACAGACTTCATTGAAAATCTGCAATTGACGCAATGTCATACGCATCAATGACTTACGCATAGTTCAAACACTCCCGCCGACCCTTGATGCGACGACTATAAGTCTTTGCTTATACACAACCCAATAATTATTGATTTTTGTTAATCCCTGCAGGGGCATAGTGTGTGTCACGCGACTGCCATGAAACATTTGGTCACGCGCCGACCCGCTTCCAGGGTCGAAGTAGGTAGCAATCGGCTCAAGGGAATTTCCAAGTGATAAAAAAGATCCTGATCGCCAACCGTGGTGAGATTGCCGTACGTATCGTGCGTGCCTGCGCCGAGATGGGCATTCGTTCGGTCGCGGTCTATTCCGATGCCGATCGCCATGCCCTGCATGTAAAGCGTGCAGATGAAGCCCACAGCATCGGTGCCGAGCCATTGGCCGGTTACCTGAACCCGCGCAAGCTGGTGAACCTGGCGGTGGAAACCGGTTGCGACGCGCTGCACCCCGGCTACGGCTTCCTCTCGGAAAACGCCGAGCTGGCAGACATTTGCGCCGAACGTGGGATCAAGTTCATCGGCCCGTCCGCAGAAGTGATTCGCCGCATGGGCGACAAGACCGAAGCCCGCCGCAGCATGATCAAGGCCGGCGTACCGGTGACCCCGGGCACCGAAGGCAACGTTGCCGACATCGCTGAAGCCCTCACCGAAGGCGACCGCATTGGTTACCCGGTGATGCTCAAGGCCACCTCCGGTGGTGGCGGTCGCGGTATCCGTCGCTGCAACAGCCGTGAAGAACTCGAACAAGCCTTCCCCCGGGTAATTTCCGAAGCCACCAAGGCCTTCGGTTCGGCGGAAGTGTTCCTGGAAAAATGCATCGTCAATCCCAAGCACATCGAGGCGCAGATCCTCGGTGACAGCTTCGGCAATGTGGTGCATCTGTTCGAGCGCGATTGCTCGATCCAGCGCCGTAACCAGAAGCTGATCGAGATCGCCCCAAGCCCCCAGCTGACCCCTGAACAGCGTGCCTACATCGGCGACCTGTCGGTGCGCGCGGCCAAGGCCGTGGGCTACGAGAACGCCGGCACCGTGGAGTTCCTGCTCGCCGAGGGCGAGGTGTACTTCATGGAGATGAACACCCGGGTGCAGGTGGAACACACCATTACCGAAGAAATCACCGGCATCGACATTGTGCGTGAGCAGATCCGCATTGCGTCGGGCCTGCCGCTGTCGGTCAAGCAGGAAGACATTCAGCACCGGGGTTTTGCGTTGCAGTTCCGCATCAACGCCGAAGACCCGAAGAACAACTTCCTGCCCAGCTTCGGCAAGATCACCCGTTACTACGCACCCGGCGGTCCCGGCGTGCGCACCGACACGGCGATCTACACCGGCTACACCATCCCGCCGTTCTACGACTCGATGTGCCTGAAGCTGGTGGTGTGGGCGTTGACCTGGGAAGAAGCCATGGACCGCGGCCTGCGCGCCCTGGACGACATGCGCCTGCAAGGCGTGAAGACCACCGCCGCCTATTACCAGGAAATCCTGCGCAACCCGGAATTCCGCAGCGGCCAGTTCAACACCAGTTTTGTGGAAAGCCACCCTGAGCTGACCAACTACTCGATCAAGCGCAAACCCGAAGAGCTGGCCCTGGCCATCGCCGCCGCCATCGCCGCCCACGCAGGCCTGTGAGGAATATAAGAATGAGCAAGAAGATCTTCGTAACCGACACCATCCTGCGCGACGCCCACCAATCGTTGCTGGCAACCCGCATGCGCACCGACGACATGCTGCCGATCTGCGACAAGCTCGACAAAGTCGGCTACTGGTCCCTGGAAGTCTGGGGCGGCGCGACCTTCGACGCCTGCGTACGCTTCCTGAAAGAAGACCCGTGGGAGCGCCTGCGCAAACTGCGCGCGGCGTTGCCCAACACGCGCCTGCAAATGCTGCTGCGTGGCCAGAACCTGTTGGGCTACCGCCACTACAGCGACGATGTGGTCAAAGCCTTCGTCGCCAAGGCCGCTGTCAACGGTATCGACGTGTTCCGCATCTTCGACGCGATGAACGACGTGCGTAACCTGCGAGTGGCCATCGAAGCGGTAAAAGCCGCCGGCAAACATGCCCAGGGCACCATCGCCTACACCACCAGCCCGGTGCACACCATCGAGGCGTTCGTGGCCCAGGCCAAGCAAATGGAAGCCATGGGTTGCGACTCGGTGGCGATCAAGGACATGGCCGGCCTGCTGACGCCATACGCCACCGGCGAGCTGGTCAAGGCGCTGAAGGCCGAGCAGAGTCTGCCGATCTTCATCCACTCCCACGACACTGCGGGCCTGGCTTCGATGTGCCAGCTCAAGGCCATTGAAAACGGTGCCGACCATATCGACACCGCCATCTCCAGCTTCGCCTGGGGCACCAGCCACCCGGGTACCGAGTCGATGGTCGCGGCCCTCAAAGGCAGCGAATTCGACACCGGCCTCAGCCTGGAACTGCTGCAGGAAATCGGTTTGTACTTCTACGCTGTGCGCAAGAAGTACCACCAGTTCGAAAGCGAATTCACCGCCGTCGACACCCGCGTGCAAGTCAACCAGGTACCGGGCGGGATGATTTCCAACCTGGCCAACCAGCTGAAAGAGCAGGGCGCGCTGAACCGCATGAGCGAAGTGCTGGCCGAAATCCCGCGGGTTCGTGAAGACCTTGGCTTCCCGCCGCTGGTCACCCCGACTTCGCAGATCGTCGGTACCCAGGCGTTCTTCAACGTGCTGGCCGGCGAGCGCTACAAGACCATCACCAACGAAGTGAAGCTGTACCTGCAAGGCGGCTACGGCAAGGCGCCGGGCACCGTGAATGAAAAACTGCGGCGCCAGGCCATCGGCAGCGAAGAGGTGATCGACCATCGCCCGGCAGATCTGCTGAAGCCGGAAATGACCAAGTTGCGCGGCGAAATCGGCGCGTTGGCCAAGTCCGAAGAAGACGTACTGACCTACGCGATGTTCCCGGACATCGGGCGCAAATTCCTTGAAGAGCGCGACGCTGGCACCTTGAGCCCTGAAGTGCTGTTGCCGATTCCTGAAGCCGGCGGCGTGGCCCGTGCCGGTGGTGAAGGTGTGCCGACCGAGTTCGTGATCGACGTGCACGGCGAAAGCTATCGCGTGGACATCACCGGGGTGGGCGTCAAGGCCGAAGGCAAGCGCCACTTCTACCTGTCCATCGACGGCATGCCGGAAGAAGTGGTGTTCGAGCCGCTCAACGAGTTTGTCAGCAGTGGCGGCAGCAAGCGCAAGCACGCCACCGCGCCAGGCCATGTCAGCACGGCGATGCCGGGCAACATCGTCGACGTGCTGGTCAAGGAAGGCGACGTGGTGAAGGCCGGCCAGGCTGTGTTGATCACTGAAGCGATGAAGATGGAGACCGAAGTACAGGCGTCGATCGCCGGCAAGGTCACCGCCGTACACGTGGCCAAGGGCGACCGGGTCAACCCGGGTGAAATCCTGATTGAAATCGAAGGCTGATCAACAGCCTTCGAAACTACCGCTTAATCCTCGGGGGGGCATGTGCCCCCTTTTTTTTCGCCCGCAATAATCAGAACGCCAGGGTCCACTGGCCCAGCAAACCCTGGTTACTGCTGTGGGTGCCGACCTCGGCGGTATAGGCCAGGCCCACGGTGTGCCGGGTCGACAGCGCCAGGTCCACTCCGGTGTGCAGCGCCAGGCTGTCGCGGTCCAGGGAGGTGCCTTCGATGGTGAAGTCACTGTTGAAGCCCGGCCGTTTTACCCACGCGGAGGACTGGCGCACGGTGCTGCTCACGTCACCGTAGAGGTGCTTCCAGCCTGTGCTCAGGTGCGGCTTGAGGGCCATTTGGTTGTCCAGCGTGAAGGCACTGGCCAGGCGCAAGCCGAAGGTGCTGCTGAGGTTTTCCTGGGTCTGGGCGCCGACATTCAGCGCTGTAAAGCCGCCTTTTTCCTTGTAGCGGTCGCGGTGATAGCGCTGGTAGCCGATCCCCGCATAGGGTTCGACGCTGAAACTGCCCTTGTCCAGTTGATAGCCCAGCTCGGCGAAAGCGTTCTGGCTTTGGGCGTTGTATTTGCCTTTGGACTGCTCGCGGCGCTCAACGAAATCAAAGTCTACGGTGCGTTGGGTTTGGCCGGCATGGCTGCTGTAGATCGCCCCCAGGCGCAGTGCAAGGGGGCCGTCCTGACGCACGGCGTAACCGCCGAGGTGCCAGCTGTCCAGTTCGCCCTTGAAGCGTTTGGCGTTCAGGTCGCTGGCGGACTTGGCGCCCATCACACCCACCCGCCAGGCATCGGCCACTGCCCAGTCGCCGCCCAGCATCAGGCCTTGGGTGTGTTGCTGCAGGCCCACGCTACCGTGCTGTCCTTCAAGCTTGCCAGCGTTGCCCAGGGCCTGGAGCCATACGTGGCCATTGCCTTCGGCATCCGTAAGGTTGCGTTCGTCGCCTGTCCGGCGCATGACTGAAAGCAGGCTGCTGTTGAGCTGTTTCATGCTGTCTTGAGTGGCGGCGCCAAGGTTGGCGTTCTGGCTGCCTGCCAGCTGCTCCAGAACTGCACCCACACGGCCCGGTGCCAGCCTGCCAAGTTCCCGGGCGATATTGTCCAGTTCGTACTCCTCCCAGTCATTGAGTTCGCCCGACTTGATGAGGGTGTCCACGGCAGAGTCCAGTACGCGGGCAACCTGCTGGCCGTTACGGGTGGTGGCGTGGTCGGTAAAGTAAAAGTCGGGAGTGGGCTTGGGTGGCTTGGGGCGCTGATGGCCTTGCTGGCCGACCTCTGGCGCCGGGATGAACCACTCGCTGTCTGGGTCGATGTCCCCTCGCGCCTGGACGAATTGAGCGTTGGTGGCACCCAGCGCGAAGGTGATGGCGAGTGCGAGTTGTTTCTGAAGGAGTGGCATGCAGGTCCGACCTCTTGATGTATGAGGTCGGGAAATCTAGCGGGGTAAAGGGCGGATAAATGTCAGGCCATCCACCCTTTGCCTGCCAGAGATGTCTCTAGTGGGCCGCGATTAAAAACTCATCTGCCATTGCCCGATCAGCCCGTGATTGCGGCTGTTACTGCCTATTTCGCCGCTGTAGCCCACGCCGAGGGTATGGCGTGCCGACAGGCCTATATCCAGCCCGGCTTCCAGCAACAGGCTGTCGCGGTCCAGGGCGCTGCCTTCGACGTTGAACGCGGTGCCGCCCATCAGGAAGGCCTGGCGGGTGCTGCTGTCCACGTCGCCGTAGGTGTGTTTCCAGCCGGCGCTGACCCGCGGCGTGAGACTGATGCCGTTGTCCAGCTGGCTCAAGTGCGCCAGGCGCAGGCCGAAGGTGCTGCTGAAATTGTCCTGGGTTTGCCCGTCGACATGCAGGGCGGCGGCGCCGCCTTTTTCGTTGTAGCTGTCGCGGTGGTAGCGCTGGTAGCCGAGGTTGGCGAACGGCTCGGCGCTCAGGCGCCCGCTGCCCATGGCATAACCCAGTTCGGCGAAGGCTTGTTGGCTGTTGGCGTCGTAGTCACCTTTGGGCCGATCGTTGAAACCGTCAAAGGCCACCGTACGTTTACTGTCTCCCTGGTGCCCGCTGTACGCAGCACCCAGGCGCAAGGCCAGCGGTCCGCTCTGGCGCATGGCGTAGACGCCGGCGTGCCAGCTGTCGACGCTGCCGTCGACGCCGGTGGTGTCCAGGTCGGTCTTCGAATAACCGCCCAGCACGCCCACGCGCCAGTCCGAATCGAGCGCCCAGTCGGCCCCCAGCACGCTGCCTTTGGTGCGCTGGGTCAGGCCATTGCTGCCGTGGTCGCCGTCGAGCTTGCCGTAGCTGCCGATACCTTGCAGCCACAGGCGGCCCCGGGCATTGGGGTCGTTGAGGTTACGGGCTTCGGCGGGTACGCCGGTGGCGGCCAGTACGGGTGTGTCTTTTTGATCAAGGCCCACCAGCAGTCCGGCACCGCCGCCCAGTTGGTGCATGGCGTTCAACATGCTGTTGCCGACCTGGGCGCTGGCGCCGAGGGTGGCACTGGTCAGGTTGGCGGTGCTGCTGCCGGCCAATTGCTCGATGGCGGCACCGGCGCTGCTGTTGGTGGTGTTGAGCAAGGCGTTGTACAACGCGTTGTTCTTGCCCAGGCTCGCCAGGGCGTTGGCGGCGCGGGTGCCGTTGCCGGTGTTGGCGAACTGATTGAACGCCACGTCATTGCGGGAATAGGTCAGGCCGACCTGGGTAGGGCTGTAATCCAGGGTGGGGGTGAGGAAGGCATAGTCGCTGGTGACCTTGCCGAACGTGCCATTGATGCTGCCGGCCTGCAGTACCGTGTAGTGGCTCTGCCACGGGTAGGTGCCGGTGCCGGGATTGACCGCCAGGGTCGCGCCATTCAGGTACGCGGTGCCGCCGACCTGGACCGGTGCGCTGCTGCCGTCGGCGTTCACGCCATAGGCCAGGGTCGAGCCGCTGGTCATCGTCAGGTCGCGGGTGATGCTGGCGGTGCCGAGGGCGGTGCTGGTCTGCAAGGTGCCTTTGACCAACAGGCTGCCGACACTGCCGCCACCGGCATAGATACCGCCTTCATCGACGGTCAGGTTGCCAGCGATCCCGCCCTGGTTGATCAGCTTGGCGCCGCTGAAAATCTCGCCGCCGTCGCTGAAGTCGCCGCTGCCGGTGAGGGTCCAGGTGCCTTGCTTCACGTCCAGCCATTCGAAGTTGCGGCTGTCGCCAAAACTGCCGCCGGCGGCGTCGTCCATGATCACGCGGTCATATCCGGTGCCGCCATCCACCACGCCGACAAAGCGGCTGCCGCCGAGCAGGGTCAGCGTGTCATCGCCGCCGCCCAAATCCAGGGCCAGGCCGTTGCTGCCGCTGATCAAGCCGGCGTTGACCACCGTGTCGGCAAACTCGCCGACGAACTTCACGCCGAAGCCGTTCAGGCCCTGAATGGTGCCATGGTTGATCAGGGTGGTTGCAGCAAGTCCCGGGCCGTCGCTGCCGTCGTCCACCAGCACCGCGTTGTTGGCACCGCTTACCAATGCACCCACGCCGTTGAACACATAGCCACCACCGAGGGCGATGCCTTCGCTGCCGTTGGCAAAGCCGTTCTTGTCGACACCACCGGCGCCGACGCCCTGGATGATGCCGTAGTTTTCAATGTGGGCGATCTTGTCGATGTCCACGCCGTCACCATCGCCGTCCGGCTGCAGTCCGGAAAATGCGCCGGTAATAGTGCCGTGGTTGATCACCGTGCCATCGCCGTCGGAACCAAAACCCGAGCCGTTGCGGCCGATTACCGTGCCGTAGTTGGTCAGCGTGGCGCCCAGGTCGGTGGTGATGCCGTGGCGGCCGCCGGAGATGAGGCCGTAGTTGGTGACGGTCACGCCAGTAGCGGAGTCGATGTCGACGCCGTCGAATTTGTCATCGCGCGAGTGGGTGTCGCCGGTGGAAATCTCGCCGTAGTTGGTGATCGTAGCGTTGCCGCCGGTCTTCATGCCGTCGCTGGCGTCACCGCGAATCAGCCCGCCCTGGCGGTTGATGATAGTGGTGGTGACGTTGGAGCTGCGGATCGCATCCAGGTCCAGCCCTTGGCCGGTGGCGGAGCGAATGGTGGCGCTGTTGTCGATCAACAGGCTGCCGCTGGCGAAATTGCTGTCGATGCGCAGCGCGTCGTTGGCGCCCTGGATCACGCCCCCGGCGCGGTTGTAGATGCTGTAGTTGCGCGCGCCGGTGAGGTCGCCGCTGCTGTCGATGGCCCGACCTCCGGTGGAAGTAATCCTGCCGGAGTTGTCGATCAGCACACCACTGCCGCTGGTGCCGTCTTTCAAGGTCACCGCGACTTTGGAAGTCGTAATGCTGCCCGGTGCCGAAATCGTCAACGAGTCACTGCCACCCAGGGTTTGCCCGGTGGTGGTGGGCGTGTCGATCTGCAGCGTCTTGGTTGGCGCGGGCGCCGCATCGGCAAAACCGCTGCTGACCAGCAGGCCGAGAGTGAGCGCAAGGCGCTGGGGCGAAGGGGGCATGGCGGGCGACCTTGTTTTTGGAAAAGAGTCGACCTATATAGCGGAGGTTTTTTACAGAATGATGGCGAGGAGGTGACGGGGATTGAAATGAGCCTGACGGTTGAAGAACGAACCCGGTTGATCGAAAGCATTCAGGATGCATTGGCCGAGGGAACGCTGGAAATAGCCGAGGCGGTACGCCGGCTGCGAACGGAAGTCACTGGGCTGCATCAGAGCCAGTTTGCCAAGATGTGCAAAATCTCTGTACGCACGCTGGTGCATATCGAACATGGCGAGGGCAATCAGACGCTGAAGTCGTTGAACGCAGTGTTCAGGCCGTTTGGGTTGAAGATGGGAGTGGTGAAGGTTCGCAGAAGCTTGTAGGAAAAGGCGATGGCGTGGTGTTTGATCTATAGATGCTCGCCTATTCGCCTCGGCTGAGCACAAGGCCCGGATACGCTGAAGATACAATGTGGGAGCCGGGCTTGCCCGCGATGACGGTGGGTCAGTTGATACATTTGTGACTGATACGCCGCTTTCGCGAGCAAGCCCGCTCCCACATTTGTCAGGGGGTGGCAGGGTGGCTTAGGTACGGCATTCCACCAGCGTTTTCAACTGTCCCGAACCGGTCTGGTTGGCATCTGACAGCCACCGCTCAAACCCCGCCCCAATCGCCGGCCATTCCCCATCCAGGATCGAGTACCACGCCGTATCCCGGTTGCGGCCCTTGACCACGGTGTGCTGGCGAAACACCCCTTCAAAACTGAAACCCAAACGCTCGGCGGCGTTTTTGGAGCGGGCGTTGGCGTTGTTGCACTTCCACTCCAGGCGACGATTGCCCAACTCAAACGAGTGCCTGGCCAGCAGGTACACCGCCTCGGTGCTTTTCGGTGAACGTTGCATCGGGGCGCCGAAGGTCACGTGGCCGATTTCAATGCGGCCTTGCTCGGGCACGATGGACATCAGGCTGAGGATGCCTTGCACCTCGCCGCTGGCCTTGTCGATCACACTGAAGAAGTACGGGTCGCTGTGGGACGCGTGGTTGTTCAGCCAGGCGTCGAAGGCGGCGCGCTCGGGGAATGGGCCGTAAGGCAAATAGTCCCACAGCTTCGGATCCGCGCCGGGGCCTTGCAGGGCGTTGAACAGGTCATCGCCGTGGCGGGCGGGGTCGAGTTTTTCCAGGCGCACGAAGCGCCCTTCGATAAGGGTGACGGTGGGCGCCGGGACACCTTTCCAGTCGGCCAATGATGTCGTCATGCTGTGCTTCTCCTTAAAGACCTTTGCGAAACTGGATAAAACCGGGGCGTTCGGCGATGCGTTCGTACAGCTGGATGGCGGTGGCGTTGGTCTCGTGGGTCAGCCAGTGGACCTTGCAGCAACCGTCGGCCTTGGCGGTGGCGTAGACGAATTCGATCAGCTTGCGGCCGACGCCGGTGCCGCGCTGGGCCGGATCTACCAGCAAATCCTGCAGGTAGCAGGAGTTCTCGATGCTCCAGTTGGAACGGTGGTAGATGAAATTGACCATGCCTACGGCCTTGCCGTCCTGCCAGGCCAGGGCCGAGTGGGTCGGCTCATTGGCGTCGATCAAGCGTTGCCAGGTGTTCTGGCTGACGGCGTCGGGCAGTTCGGTGTTGTAGAAGCGCAGGTAGGCTTGCCACAGGGGCAACCAAGCGGCGTGGTCGGCGGCGCTGACCTGGCGGATTTCGATCTGGCTCATGTTGGCTCCTTGGGAATAAAGCGGGCGAGGGTCTGGTCGCGCACGTCGGTGCTGGCGGCCA
This sequence comes from Pseudomonas sp. GP01-A4, assembly GCF_058780865.1. NCBI lineage: Bacteria > Pseudomonadati > Pseudomonadota > Gammaproteobacteria > Pseudomonadales > Pseudomonadaceae > Pseudomonas > Pseudomonas sp. GP01-A4. The sequence goes on along the minus strand of NZ_JBYSWF010000086.1, from coordinate 13,939 downwards.
GGCCGTCGCGAACGCCGGCGATGTCCGCCGGGCTGCGGTTCTGGCTGAGTTTGCGTTTGCCTTCCAGGCGTTGGATCGGCAGGGCAAAGCCGACGATGGCCTTGAGCATGCCGTCGATGTAGTCGGCCGGGGCGTCGCTGACTTTCCAGGGTTGGGCGCGATTGCCTTCATGGCGGTCGGTGAGGGCGCTGACCAGTTCGAGCAGGCGCTCGGCATCGGTGAACACTTCGCCGGTGCCATAGGCGTGTACTGCGATGTAATTCCAGGTCGGCACCACTTTGCCGTGGTCGGCCTTGGCCGGGTAGAACGACGGGCTGACGTAGGCCTCGGCCCCGGCAAAAATCACCAGGGCCTCGCCGCCATTTTGCAGGTCTTGCCATTGGCGATTGGCCTTGGCCATGTGCCCGTAAAGGGTGCCGTTGGGCCCTTCATCAGGGTTGAGCAGCAGCGGCAAATGGCTGGCTTGCAGGCCTTGTTCGCCCAAGGTCACCAGTTGCGCCAGGCGCGTGTGCTGGATCAGTTGCTGGATTTCAGGCAAGTCATCGAGGGCAAAGGCGCGTGGTGTGTACATGAAGATTTTCCTTGGCGAATGCTTGCATCCTAGGCAGGCTATTGGTTCGTTGTAAGAGCCATCTACAGTCAATTTTATAGGTCCAATTCCATGCCTGCGTTAGAACCACCGCTCTCGTTCAACCCGGCGGGTATCGAGTTGGACCGCCGCCAGGGACTCACCCGCCAGCTCTATCAGGCGCTGCGCCAGCGGGTACTGGATGGCCGGTTGGTCAGTGGCACCCGGCTCCCCGCCAGCCGTGACCTGGCGGCGGCACTGTCGATCTCGCGCAACAGTGTGGTTCGCGCCTACGACCAACTGTATGCCGAAGGATTTATCGAAGGCCGCGTGGGTGATGGCACCTATGTGGCGCAATTGCCGCAGACGCCGACGCCCGCAAAAAAACTATCCACAAAAGTGTCCACAGGGTTATCAACAGGCTTATCCCCAGGTTTATCCACAAAACGGCCGGAGTTACCTGTGTTTTCGTCCAGTCAAGTTATCCACAGCGGTGCGCTGGCGCGGGTGGAAAACAACCATTTGGCGCTTCCGCCCAGTGGTCCGCCGAGGGCCTTCCGGGTGGGCGTACCGGCTTTCGATCTGTTCCCGTTTGACGTGTGGGCCAAGCTGAATGCGGCTTTCTGGCGCAAGCCGGACTTGCAGCAACTGTGTTATGGCGACCCGGCGGGCGACGCGCGCCTGCGTGGATTGATTGCGGCCTATCTACGCAGTTCTCGCGGCATGCAGTGCACGGCTGAGCAAATAGTGATCACCAGTGGTGCGCAGCAGGCAATCAGCCTTTGTGCACAGCTGCTGGTGGAGCCCGGCGATGAGGTTGCCATCGAGAATCCGGGGTATCGGGCAGCAGGCCATGCGTTCGCGGTGGCGGGTGGCCAACTGCATGGCGTGACGGTGGACAGCGAGGGCATCGACTGCGCTGCCTTGAACCGCCTCGGCGGTTGCCGCCTGGCCTACGTCACCCCGTCCCATCAATACCCCACCGGCGTGGTGATGAGCCTGGCCCGGCGCCTGGAACTGCTGGCCTGGGCCGAGCGTACGGGCGGCTGGATCGTCGAGGATGACTACGACGGTGAGTACCGCTACAGCGGCGCGCCCCTGGCGCCACTGGCGGCCCTCGATCGCACGGGGCGGGTGCTGTATGTCGGGACCTTCGGCAAGGTGGCCTTTCCGGCGCTGCGCCTGGGCTACCTGGTGTTGCCGGTCGGCCTGGTCCAGGCCTTTGCCCGGCGCCGCGCGGTGGACGTGCGCCACTCGGAAGTCAGCACCCAGGCGGTGATGGCGGAGTTCATGGCGACCGGGCATTTCCAGCGCCATGTACGCCGCATGCGCCGCGCCGCGCAGAGCCGGCTCAATGCGCTATTGGCCGAATGGCCCGCCGACATTGAAGGCGTTGGCCGCCTGCCGTCGGTGGCGGCCGGGCTGCACCTGACCGTGCGGGTCGACAGCCTGGCGCGGGAACAGGCGCTGATCCAACAGGCGGCGGCGGTGGGTGTGGAGATCAATGGCTTGAGCAACTATTGGTTGCCGGACTCACTCACGCCGCAGGATCAGCGTGCCGGATTGGTATTGGGGTTTGCTGCTGTGCCCGAGGCACAGATCAGCCAGGCGTTGAAGCGCTTGGGCCAGGTTTGGCGCGCGCCGGTTGCGCACTGAGGCGCAACCGGCGGCAACCGATCAGGTGCCGGACTTGATCTTGGTCCAGGCGCGGGTCCTGGCACGTTCGGCGTCACGTCCCAGGGGCTTGAGGGTATACAGCGTGGCCATGGCCGCCTCGGTCGGGTACAGGTTGGGATTGTTGCGAATCGCCGGATCCACCAACCCGGTGGCGTCCTTGTTGGGGTTGGGGTAACCGACAAAATCGCTGATCGGCGCGATCACGCCCGGTTGCAGCAGGTAGTTGATAAAGGCGTAGGCGTCTTCCGGGTTCTTGGCTCCTTTGGGGATTGCGAGCATATCGAACCAGATTGGCGCACCTTCTTTCGGCAGGCGCATGTCCACGGTCACACCGTTCCTGGCTTCCTTGGCGCGGTTGGCGGCCTGGGAGAAGCTGCCGGAATAGCCGACCGCCACGCAGATGTCGCCGTTGGCAATGTCAGCCATGTACTTGGACGAGTGGAAATAGGTGATGTACGGGCGGATCTTCATCAGCAGTGCTTCGGCTTTGACATAGTCCGCCGGGTTGCTGCTGTTGGGGTCCAGTCCCAGGTGTTGCAGGGCCAGGGGCAGGATTTCCGACGGCGAATCCAGGAGCGCCACGCCGCATTGCTTGAGCTTGCTGATGTTCTCGACGTTGAAGATCAGGTCCCAGCTGTCCACGGGGGCGTTGGCCCCCAGCGCGGCCTTGACCTTGTCCGGGTTGAAGCCGATCAGGATGGTGCCGTACATGTAGGGCACGGCGAATTTATTGCCGGGGTCGTTGGCCTCGATCAGCTTCATCAACTTGGGATCGAGGTGGTTCCAGTTGGGCAGTTTGCTGCGGTCCAGCGGCTGGAACACCGAGGCTTCGATCTGCTTGGCCAGGAACACGTTGGAGGGCACGACCACGTCATAGCCGGAGTTGCCGGTCAGCAGCTTGGCCTCCAGGGCTTCGTTGGTGTCGAAGATGTCGTAGACCAGCTTGACGCTGGGGTTCTGCGCCTTGAAATCCTCCAGGGCCTTGGGCGTGATGTAGTCGAACCAGTTGTAGACCCGCAGGGTTCTTTCTTCGGCGTGCGCGGCCCCGCTCAGCACGGCGGCGCAGAGGACGAGATGCTTGAGCATGTTCATTGGGCGAATCCCTCAAAACCTTCGAGAACGTTGACGGCATTGATGCCGATTTCTTCCACGGCGTAGCCGCCTTCCATCACAAACAGCGTCGGTTTGCCGAGGCGGGCGATTCGCGCGCCCATCGCCAGGTAGTCGGGGCTGTCGAGCTTGAACTGGGAGATAGGGTCGTCCTTGAAGGTGTCGACGCCCAGCGAGACCACGATGATGTCGGCGCCGTAGCGCTCGATATCCCCGCAGGCCTGCTCCAGTGCGGCGCTCCAGCGGTCCCAGCCAGAACCTGCGGGCAACGGATAGTTGACGTTGAAACCCTCACCGGCGCCTTCGCCCAACTCGTCGGCGTAGCCCAGGAAGAACGGAAATTCCGCCTCCGGATGGCCGTGGATCGAGGTGAACAGCACATCGTCGCGCTCGTAGAAAATCGACTGGGTACCGTTGCCGTGGTGGTAGTCCACGTCGAGGATGGCCACCTTTGTGTGGCCCTGGTCGAGAAACGCCTGGGCTGCGATCGCCGCGTTGTTGAGGTAGCAATATCCGCCCATCAAGTCGCTGGCGGCGTGGTGCCCGGGCGGACGGCACAGGGCGAAGGCACTGCGGGCGCCTTGCTGGATCGCCTGTTGCGCGGTGAGAGCGACTTGCGCCGCGCTGTAGGCCGCTTGCCAGGTGCCGGCGGTGATCGGCGCGCCGCCGTCGAAACTGTAATAGCCGAGCTGGCCGTGCAGGCTGGTGGGGATGACCCGGCGCAAGGTGCGTGCGGGCCAGGTGTAGGGCAGCAAGTCTCCGTCCTGGCCAAATGCCGTCCAGCGTTGCCAGGCGCCTTTGAAGAAGTCCAGGTACGCGGGGCTGTGAATACGTTGCAGCGGCGCCAGGCCAAAATCCTCAGGCGCTTGCACCGGGCCCAGTTCGCGGTCCTTGACCCGTTGCAACACATGGTCGGCGCGCGAGGGCATTTCGAAACACGGCATCAGTTGCCCGTCCATCAACTCGCACCGGCCATGGTGCAGGTGGTGATCGTCCGAGTAGATCGTCAGCATATTGTTGTTCTCCGCAGGCTGAATCGGTGAGTCCAGTCTTGCGGCGGGTGGGATTAATGAGAATGGCAGGAGCGGCCAAAAGGGGATAAATATGGCCAAAGTGTGTGACCGCAATTCGCCCCGAAATGGCGCGGCCGTGCCCCAGCAAGTGGCTTCAGGGGCGGAACTGGCTGGGTGCGACGCCGCTCCAGCGGACAAAGGCGTGACGGAAACTCGCGGTTTCGCTGAAGCCCAGCGCCTCGGCAATTCGGTAAATGGGCAGCTCATCCTCGCCCAGCAATCGCTTGGCCCGCTCGAAGCGTAGCTCGTCCAGCAACTCCTGATAGCTGCAGCCCAAGTCATGCAGGTGCCGGCGTAGCGTGCGCGGGGAGCAGTTCATCTGCTCGGCCAGGCCGTCGAGGCCCGGCGCGGCGCTGAGTTGGCTGGCGAGCAGGTGGCGAATCTTGCCCAGCCAGGCCTGGCGCCCGGTGAACTCGGTGTTTTGCTTGCGGCAGCGCTCAGCCATGGCCTGGTGGGTGACGGCGTCGGCTAATGGCAGGGGCTGGTCCAGCCAGCTTCGGTCGAAGGCAAACGCGTTGGCGATGGCGCCGAATTGCAGCGGGCAGGCAAAGATTTCGGCGTACCGTGCGCGGTAATCCGGGGCGTCGTGTTCAAAGCGCGCCCCCAGCAGCGGCAGGGCATGCCCCAGCAGGTCGTCGCAGATCACCTTCAACGAGGCCAGGCAGAGTTCGACGTTGAACATTTCCAGCGCCGGATTTTCCCGGTAATCCGCGGCGCTGAACCAGATGCGCGTGCCGTCTTCCTCAAGGTCCAGCTCGAAAAGTGTTCCCAGCAGCGCCGGATACCGCAGCGCCAGGCGCAAAGCGTCACCGAAGGTGGCACTGGTGAGCAGTGCGTAACCGAGCATGCCATAGGAAGAAACGTGCATTTGCCGGCCCAGCTCCAGGCCGATATCCCGGCGCAGGGCCACGGCGTTGGCGCACACGCGCATCTCCTGGTTGGTGGTGATGCGGGTGTCGGCGCGGCTCAAGTCCGCCGCGCAAATACCGCTGCCGGCCAGCAAGGCCTCGGCGGGTTGGCCTTCGGCCTTGAAGGTATTGAGCACCAACGAGACGGCATTGAGGGTGGTGAGGTGGGAGTGCAACATGGGTGCTTCCAGCCAGGGGATGGCTGGAAGAGGAGCAAGTTATATGCCGGTCAGCTCAGTTCGCCGCACAGGTCGAGTTCGACCAGGCGGCGGATTTCGGCGGTGTCCAGCCCGGCGCCGATCAACGCATTGAGCTTGCCGAACGCGGCTTCACGGGTCATCCCGCCACCTGACAACACCCCGACGCCCCGCAAGCGGCTGCCGGCCTCGTACACGTCCAGCTCCACACCGCCTTCATGGCATTGGGTGATTGCCACCACGACCACGCCGTTATCCTGCGCGCGCTGCAGGCTGGCGAGGAACTGTGGGTTGTCGCTCGGCCCGGTGCCGCTGCCGAAGCATTCCAGCACCAGCGCCTGGATGCCGCTGTCGATCAACGCGTCCAATTGCGCGGCGGCGATGCCCGGCACCAGTGGCAGCACACCCACATTGGCCAGCGCCTTGGCCTGGCGGTAATGCAGCGCCGCCGGAACCAACTCGGCTTGGGCGACGCCGCCGTTACGCTGCAACGCGGCAAACGGGTGGCGACCAAAACTGCGGATTTTCGCGCAACGGGTCGGGGCCATCAGTGCACCGTGGAAGTACAGTTGCACGCCAGGCGCCAGGCCTTGGCCCAGGGCTGCCAACGCACCGCTGACGTTTTCCCAGGCATCGCTGTCGGGCACACCGGCCGGCAGCATCGAGCCGGTAAACAGCACCGGCGCGGGCAGGCCCAGCAGTTGGAAACTCATGGCCGCGGCGCTGTAGGCCAGGGTGTCGGTGCCGTGCAGCACCAGTACGGCGTCGCAACCCTCGTCCACCGCCTCAACCACGGCGGCGCGCAGGCGCTGCCAATAGGCGGGGGTCATGTTCGCACTGTCGATCAGCGGGGACATTTCCCGAAAGCGCCAGGCTGGCATATTCAGTTGGGCGAGGGCTTCGCTCATGCGCGCTTCAAACCCCGAGGCGGGGGCCAGGCCGTTGGCGCTGGCCTGCATGCCGATGGTGCCGCCGGTGTAGAGCACCATGACGTTGTTGGCTGGTTGCATTGAAGAATCTCCTGAACGAAAAACGCCGCCGGGCCCAGAGCATGCCCAAGGCCGGGCGGCGTGTCATCTATCTAGGTTTAGCGTTGCGCTTGAGCGTTAAGTTCTGCCGTCGCTTGAGCGGCTGGCTCAGGCTTCACCGGATTTGCCGGCCAGGCCTTGCGGTCCAGGTCCAGGTCCGGGAACTTGCTGGAATCAAACACCGGGGTCTTGATGCCCGCAGCACGCTGGCCGTCGTAGTCATTCAGGATGCGCATGGCGATCTTGAACAGGAACGCCAGGGCGAACAGGTTGACGAACGCCAGCATGGTCATGGTGATGTCGGCGAAGGCAAACACGGTGCTCAGGTTCTCGATGGAACCCCAGAAAATCAGCACCAGCACCAGCGCGCGGTAGCCCATCAGCACCTTGCGGTTGTCGCCCACGATGAAGCGCAGGTTGCTCTCGCCGAGGTAGTAGTTGTACATGATCGAGGTGAACACGAACAACGCCAGGGCCACCGAGATGAACATCCGGCCCCAGTCACCCACCACCGCCGCCAGGGAGTTCTGGGTCAGGGCAATGCCGTCGCCTTCAAAGCCCGGGGTGTAGAAGCCCGAGAGCAGGATCAGCAGCGCGGTGCAGGTGCAGATGACGAAGGTGTCGAGGAACACGCTGAACGCCTGAACCACGCCTTGGGCGATCGGGTGTTCAACCGAGGCGACTGCCGCCACGTTAGGCGCACTGCCCAGGCCGGCTTCGTTGGCGAACACGCCGCGTTTCACACCCATGATGATCGCGCTGCCCACCAGGCCACCGAAGGCCTGGTCGAGGCCGAAAGCGCTCTTGACGATGGTCGCGAGCATGGCCGGCACGTGGTCGAATTGCAGCACGATCACGTACAGGGTCACCGCGATGTAGACCAGGGTCTTGACCGGCACCAGCAGGTCGGCGATCGAGGCGATACGCTTGATCCCGCCGATGAACACCAGGCCCAGCAACACCGCCAGGGCCAGGCCGGTGTAGGTGGTGTCGAGGCCAAATGCGTTGTTCAGCGAGTGGGTTACGGCGTGGGCTTGCAGGCCATTGAAGGCGAAGCCGAAAGTCACCAGCAGGAGAAACGCCATCACCATGCCCAGCCAGCGTTTGTGCAGGCCGTGCTGGATGTAATACGCCGGGCCGCCACGGTAGGTGCCTTCAGCGTCGGTGCGTTTGTAGAGCTGGCCGAGGGAGCACTCGATAAAGCTCGAAGACATGCCCACCAGTGCGGTGACCCACATCCAGAACACGGCGCCCGGGCCACCCAGGGTCACGGCAATGCCGACGCCTGCGATGTTGCCGGCACCCACGCGCCCGGCGAGGCTGAGCATCAGCGCCTGGAACGAACTGAGCTGGCCGGCGCTGCTTTTCAGGCTGTCGCGAAACACCGAAAACATGTGGAAAAAGTGACGCAACTGAACGAAACGCGAGCGGATCGTGAAGTAACCACCGAGCCCGACAATGAGCACGATCAATACTTTCCCTGAGAGGAAGTCGTTGATGACTTCTAGCATGGAGTGTTCCTCGCTGATTTTTCTAATGGCAAACGCAGGACGGTCCGACGCATCGCTCGGCACCAGGCAGTGCACGACGCTTCGACCCCAATCCTTTTGCGGGTGTTGTTATTCATGCGGTTTCGCGCTTCCCAGGGTCTCGTTACCGACGACCGCTGACGCGAAGAGGGGCGGCACTATACCTAGGAGTGGGTGATCCGTCTGCACGAGGCGATTAAAGGTTTCAGCCAAGGCGTTACGGGCAAGGCGGGTTTGTTGGGCGATCTTGGAGTTTTTATTGGCGTCATTTCACAACCTTGAGGCAAAAAAAAGGGCCTGAAGAACGAGCCTTCAGGCCCTCAAAAGGTGAGAGGTGTCTAGTCCCTCAACCTGGTGAGCGGTGCAACAAACGCTTAGGCCTTCAGAGGCACCAAGCGTGGGGCAATCATGTTTTCGGGGCGCAGGATGTCGTCGAGCATGGCGTCGTCGAGCAAGCCTTCTTCGCGCACCAGTTCCAGCACGCCGCGGCCGCTTTCAAGGGCGATACGGGCGATGCGGGTGGCGTTTTCATAGCCGATGTACGGGTTCAGCGCGGTGACCAGGCCGATGGAGTGTTCCACCAGTTCGCGGCAGCGGGCTTCGTTGGCAGTGATGCCGACGATGCAGTGCTCGCGCAGCATGTCCATGGCGCGTTGCAGCAGGCGGATCGAGTCGAAGATCTTGTAGGCGATCAGCGGCTCCATCACGTTCAGTTGCAGCTGGCCGCCTTCGGCCGCGATGGTCAGCGCCAAATCGTTACCGATGATTTGGAACGCCACCTGGTTCACGGCTTCCGGGATCACCGGATTGACCTTGCCGGGCATGATCGAGCTGCCTGGCTGACGCGCCGGCAGGTTGATTTCGTTGATGCCGGTGCGTGGGCCGCTGGACAGCAGGCGCAGGTCGTTGCAGATCTTCGACAGCTTCACCGCGGTACGCTTGAGCATGCCGGAGAACAGCACGAAAGCGCCCATGTCGGAGGTGGCTTCGATCAGGTCGGCAGCCGGTACCAGCGGCTGGCCGCTGATGGTCGCCAGGCGCTGGACGGCCAGGGCCTGGTAACGCGGGTCGGCGTTGATGCCGGTACCGATGGCGGTGCCGCCCAGGTTCACTTCGGTCAGCAGCTCAGGTGCCAGGGTCTTCAGGCGGGCCAGGTCTTCACCGAGGGTGGTGGCGAAGGCACGGAATTCCTGGCCGAGGGTCATCGGCACGGCGTCTTGCAGCTGGGTACGGCCCATTTTCAGGACGTGGCTGAATTCTTCACCCTTGGCAGCGAACGCCTGGATCAGGCTGTCGAGGCTGGCCAACAGCGCGTCGTGGCCCAGCAGCAGACCCAGGCGGATCGCGGTCGGGTACGCGTCGTTGGTCGACTGCGCCATGTTCACGTCGTTGTTGGGGTGCAGGTATTGGTATTCGCCCTTGCTGTGGCCCATGGCCTCCAGCGCGATGTTGGCGATGACTTCGTTGGCATTCATGTTGGTTGAAGTGCCAGCGCCGCCTTGAATCATGTCCACCACGAACTCTTCGTGGAAATCGCCGCGGATCAGACGGGCACAGGCTTCGCTGATGGCAGCGTGCTTGGCTTCGCTAAGTTGGCCCAGCTCGCGGTTGGCGTCAGCAGCTGCCTGCTTGACCATTGCCAGGCCGACCACCAATTTCGGGTAATGCGAAATCGGAACGCCCGAGAGACGGAAGTTGTTCACCGCTCGCAGGGTCTGGATGCCGTAATACGCTTGAGCGGGTACTTCGAGTACGCCAAGCAGGTCTTTTTCTGTGCGGAAAGATGCAGCGGAGGACATGACGGAAATCATCTCGATATGGACCCGGGCTAGGCCGGAACGCTGTGAATGCTAGGCTTGCAGGAGATTTTGGGCCAATGCTGTTAAACACTGGCCTATGCATAAACGGCATAATGTCGGTGTGACCCCGTTACCATGACGGACGTGTGTGCCAAAATGGTGCGTGCCCCGGGAGGATGTGATGAACCTTGAAAGCAAATGGCTGGAAGACTTTAGCGCCCTGGCTGCCACCCGCAGCTTCTCCCAGGCGGCTGAGCGGCGCTTCGTCACCCAGCCGGCGTTCAGTCGGCGCATCCGCAGCCTGGAGGCGGCGCTGGGGCTGACCCTGGTCAATCGCTCGCGCACGCCGGTCGAACTGACGGCGGCGGGGCAGTTGTTCCTGGTCACCGCGCGGACCGTGGTCGAGCAGCTCGGCGAGGTGCTGCGCCACCTGCATCACCTGGAAGGCGGGCAGGGTGAAGTCATGCAAGTGGCGGCGGCGCACTCCCTGGCCCTGGGTTTCTTCCCGCGCTGGATCGCGCAGTTGCGCAACGAAGGGCTGAACATCGCCACGCGGTTGGTCGCCACCAACGTGGGCGACGCCGTGCATGCACTGCGCGAAGGCGGCTGCGATTTGATGCTGGCGTTCTACGACCCGGATGCGGCGATGCAGATGGACCCGGAGATCTTCCCGTCGCTGCACCTGGGCAACACCGAGATGCTGCCGGTGTGCGCCGCCGATGCCGACGGCAAGCCGTTGTTCGACCTGGAAGGCGAGGGCAGCGTGCCGCTGCTGGCCTACAGCGCCGGAGCTTTCCTGGGGCGCTCGGTAAACCTGCTGCTGCGCCAGCGGGCGCTGCGCTTTACCACGATTTACGAAACGGCCATGGCCGACAGCCTGAAAAGCATGGCCCTTGAGGGCTTGGGCATTGCCTGGGTGCCGCAGTTGAGCGTGCGCGCCGAGCTGGCCCGGGGTGAGTTGGTGGTGTGCGGCGGCCCGCAATGGCATGTGCCGCTGGAGATCCGGTTGTATCGCTGTGCGTTGGTGCGCAAGGCGAACGTGCGGTTGTTGTGGCGCAAGCTGGAAGGCGGCGCGGCGCAGAATACCTGAGCCCACACAGATCAAATGTGGGAGCGGGCTTGCTCGCGAAAGCGTAGTGTCAGTCAACCCATCTGTGGCTGATCCACCGCATTCGCGAGCAAGCCCGCTCCCACATTAGTTTTCTGGTGTGTTCGCTGACCTGGAAGTCAATAAAACCGCCTGTTTGCGGTGTAAGACAGATGGTCATTCCAGGGGCTGTTTATCTGCGTTATTACGGTATACTGCGCGGCCTTCGGCCGGTCCAACCGGCCTTAATTCGTACAACAAGCCACGCTGGATTTCCCGCGTGGCTTGTTGTTTTTTGACGCGCCTGCGGGCGCCCAGAGAGAAGAGGCACGACGATGAGTGCATTGGTTGGCGTGATCATGGGCTCCAAGTCCGATTGGTCCACCCTTAGCCACACCGCCGATATGCTGGAAAAACTCGGCATTCCCTACGAAGTGAAGGTGGTTTCCGCCCACCGCACTCCGGATTTGCTGTTCCAGTATGCCGATGAAGCAGAATCCCGTGGCATCGAGGTAATCATCGCCGGTGCCGGCGGCGCAGCTCACCTGCCAGGCATGTGTGCGGCCAAGACTCACCTGCCAGTGCTGGGCGTACCGGTGCAGTCGTCGATGCTCTCGGGCGTGGATTCGCTGTTGTCCATCGTGCAGATGCCCGCCGGTATTCCGGTGGCTACCCTGGCGATCGGCAAGGCCGGCGCGATCAACGCTGCCTTGTTGTCCGCCAGCATCCTCGGCGCCAAGCACCCGCAGTTCCACGCGGCGCTGAAAAAATTCCGTGCTGAGCAGACAGACAGCGTCCTGGACAATCCAGACCCACGCATTGCCTGAGGTGGTTGATTGATGAAAATCGGTGTAATCGGTGGCGGCCAACTGGGCCGCATGCTGGCCCTGGCGGGTACGCCGCTGGGGATGAACTTCGCTTTCCTGGATCCGGCACCAGATGCCTGCGCGGCTGCGCTGGGTGAACACCTGCGTGCGGACTACAGCGACCCGGATCACCTGCGCCAGCTGGCCGATGAAGTCGACCTGGTGACCTTCGAGTTTGAAAGCGTCCCGGCTGAAACCGTGGCCTTCCTGTCGCAGTTCGTGCCGGTATACCCGAGCGCCGAAGCCTTGCGCATCGCTCGTGACCGCTGGTTCGAGAAGAGCATGTTCAAGGACCTGGGCATCCCGACACCGGCTTTCGCCGACATCCAGTCCCAGGCTGACCTGGACGCCGCGGTCGCCTCCATCGGCCTGCCGGCCGTGTTGAAGACCCGCACCCTGGGTTACGACGGCAAGGGCCAGAAAGTCCTGCGCACCGCCGCCGACGTGGTCGGTACCTTCGCCGAACTGGGCAGCGTCGGCTGCCTGCTGGAAGGCTTCGTGCCGTTCACCGGTGAAGTCTCGCTGATTGCCGTGCGTGCCCGCGATGGCGAAACGCGTTTCTACCCGCTGGTGCACAACACCCACGACAGCGGCATCCTCAAGCTGTCCGTGGCCAGCACCGATCACCCGCTGCAAGCCCTGGCCGAAGATTATTCGAGCCGTGTGCTGAAGCAACTGGATTACGTCGGCGTGATGGCGTTCGAGTTCTTTGAAGTCGACGGTGGCCTCAAGGCCAACGAAATCGCCCCGCGCGTGCACAACTCCGGTCACTGGACCACCGAAGGCGCCGAGTGCAGCCAGTTCGAAAACCACCTGCGGGCGGTAGCGGGCTTGCCATTGGGCTCCACGGCAAAAGTCGGCGAGAGCGCCATGCTCAACTTCATCGGCGTGGTGCCGCCGGTTGATCGCGTGATCGCTATTGATGACTGCCATCTGCATCACTACGGCAAGGCGTTCAAGGCCGGGCGCAAGGTCGGCCACGCCAACCTGCGCTGCAAGGATCGCGCGACGCTGCAAGCGCAGATCCTCAAGGTCGAAGCGCTGATCGCCGAGCAATAACCCAAGGCCGGGCGGAACCATTGGTACCCGCCACCCTCTGATTGCAGGAAGCCAAAGTCTGACTAGGCTTTGACTCAATTCACTTCAATCAGAGGGAAATGCCATGGGTATCATTGGGACCATCTTTATCGGTTTGATCGTCGGCCTGCTGGCGCGTTTCCTGAAGCCAGGCGACGACAGCATGGGCTGGATCATGACCATCCTGCTGGGTATCGCCGGTTCGCTGGTTGCGACTTATGGTGGCCAGGCACTGGGCATCTATCAGGCGGGCCAGGGCGCAGGCTTCATTGGTGCGCTGGTGGGTGCCGTGGTGCTGCTGGTGATCTACGGTCTGCTGAAAAAGAAGTAATTTAGCGACCAAGCCCTCTGCGCTGCGCAGGCGCAGAGGGCTAGAATGCCGGCACTGTAATCCTTGCCGAGCCCCTCCATGCGCCGTCTCCTGTTATCCCTTCTTCTATGCACCGGGTTGGCCCACGCTGGCGAACTGCCGGAAACCGACTGGCTGGAACTGATGCCCAAGTCGGACCAGAAAGCCCTCGAAGAAATGCCGGAAATCGACCACAACTCCCCGGAAGCCCAAGGCACGTTCACCGCAAAGGGTGGCCTGAAGCAGAGCAAGGGTTTGCCGGCGGTTATGTATTCCACCAAGACGGTGGCTGCCATGAACGGCAAGAATATTCGCATTGGCGGCTACCCCGTGCCGCTGGAAACCGACGCCAAGGGCCGCAGCACGCTGTTCTTCCTGGTGCCTTATCCGGGCGCCTGCATCCACGTTCCGCCACCGCCGCCCAACCAGTTGGTGCTGGTGCGTTATCCCAAGGGCTTGAAGCTGGATGACATCTACACGCCGCTGTGGGTGACGGGCACGCTGAAGGTGGAGAAGGTCAACAATGACCTGGCCGATGCGGCGTATGCGTTGGATGCGGGGAAGGTGCGGGCGGTCAAGGAATCGGATCTCTGATCTGACGCAGCACCTAATGTGGGAGCGGGCTTGCTCGCGAATGCGGTGTGTCAGTCAGCACATGCACTAACTGGAAC
>NZ_JBYSWF010000085.1:0-25471 GCF_058780865.1 Pseudomonas sp. GP01-A4 | reverse complement strand
GTATCGGAGGAGGGGGCGGTGGTGGGTATGCAGTGGAGGAAGGAACCGAGTTGCTGACTATCATCGTGAACACCTTTAGGCACGCTCATTCAGGAATGCGCCTTTCAGGAAAACCTCCCTGCTTCCTGGACGCTCTTGCTGAGTGTCGGAAGCAGGGGGAATGGCTCCGCCTGTAAAGTGTTCAAGATGTCAGAAAATGTACGGATGACCGATCAGCGATGGTAATACCCCGGTCCGCCTTCGCTGTAGCGATGGTCATGCCAACCGCCGCCGCCGTGGGGGAAAATAATGCAGCCGCTCATGCTCAACATGATCAGCAAGGGAATCAGCAGTGTGATTCGACGAAGCATTTCAAAATCCTCTAGGGTGCTCTCAGGTTCAATCAGGCGTTGGGCAAGCCAAAGTTTTTCATCGCCTGTAACATGAGACCCCGCCGACCCCAATCCATCCCCGCTAACAGGTATGTGCTTGGTGTGGTAGTCGATACAAAGTGGACACAATTTTTTAGCTTCAGGAACCTGTCATGACCCAAAAGCAACGTTTGAAATACTCGATTCTGATCTCCCTGCTGGTGCTGGGGACGATGTTTGGCCTGTCCTACTTGCAGAACAACGGGGTCATCAGCGAAAAGACGTTCCAGTACATCGCGATTGCGGTAGCGGTAACCGTGGTGGTGATCAACGGTGTGATGCGTCGCAAGGTCAAGCCCAACCTTTGAGTCAGGCCCGGCCTTCCAGGACTTTGGCAGCCTGCTCGTGCAGGCTGTAGCTCTTGTCGGCGTTCAGGGTGATCACGCCTTCGGTGCACAGGCGCTTGAGCACCTCACGCACGCTGAGAAACGACAACGGGATGCCCAGCTCCAGCAAATGGCTGTGCACGCCGCGCACGCCGAGGGTGCGCTGGTTGTCGGCGGCGGTCAGCAGGGCGTCGATGACCTTCAGCCGGATCAGGCTGGTGCGCAGGCCAAAGCATTTGAGCAAATGACGAATACGCTGGTTGCCGTGTTCCGGCGCCTTGCCGAACGTCTGGTTGCCGGTGGCAAAACCTCCGTCATGCATGGCTGAGTGTCCTTCCGTGGGCAGTTGCGAGTTGTACATGCAGAAACTCCTTATCAGAGCCTGATCAGGAAAATGATGGCGCTCTTAGTTAATAAGACGTACGAGCTGCACAAATCATGAAGCGGGGGATGTAGAAATTTTGTCGGTAACATCCTGGAGACATACCGACCTGTCCGAATAAACGCCTGCGGCTGCTAAAATTATTCCCGGTATTTACGTCTTAACTGAGGTGTTGGCGAAGCTGTCCCTCGTCGCGGTGTTTAATTTGGCTGTGGAGTCTGCGTGATTATTTCCAACGGGTTGTTCAGGATGTGTGTGGCAGGGGCGTTGCTGGGGCTGAGTCTTTCGGCCACGGCGCGGGTGCAGGAGCAACAGGCCACCGCCGAGATCCGTCGCACCAGCTTTGGTGTCCCGCATATCCGGGCCAACGATGAGCGTGGGCTGGGGTTCGGCATCGGTTATGCCTATGCCCAGGACAACCTGTGCCTGCTGGCCAATGAGGTGGTAACGGTCAATGGCGAGCGTGCCAGGTACTTTGGTCCCGAGCAGGCGACCCTGGAAGGGCGTAACAACCTTGCCAACGACGTGTTCTTCACCTGGCTGAACACTCCCCAGGCGGTTGCGGCATTCTGGAAGGCCCAGCCCCCGGCGATGCAGCAGCGCATTGAAGGGTATGTTGCCGGTTACAACCACTACCTCAAGGAGCGCACTGCCCAGGGTTTGCCGGCGCAGTGCCAGGCGGCCTGGGTACGGCCGATCACGGCCGAAGATCTGGTCAAGCTGACCCGCCGGCTGCTGGTGGAAGGTGGCGTCGGGCAATTTGCCGAGGCCCTGGTGGGGGCCACGCCGCCCAACACCGTCGGCCAGGTGGACAGCAAGGCGTTTGAGGTCGCGGCGGCCAACCAGCAACGTTTCGCCCTGGACCGTGGCAGCAACGCGGTGGCGGTGGGGCGTGACCGTTCGTTCAACGGCCGCGGCATGCTGCTGGCCAACCCGCATTTTCCGTGGGTGGGCGGCATGCGTTTCTACGAGATGCACCTGACCATCCCCGGCCAGCTGGATGTGATGGGCGCTGCGTTGCCGGGCCTGCCGGTGATCAATATCGGCTTCAACCAGCACGTTGCGTGGACGCACACCGTTGATACGTCCAAGCACTTCACCCTGTATCGCCTGACTCTGGACCCCAAGGACCCGACTCGCTATTTGCTGGACGGCAAGTCCGTGCCCATGGATAAAACCACGATCAAGGTAGCGGTAAAAACTGCCGACGGCGGTACCCGGGAACAGTCCCGCACGGTCTACAGCTCGCAGTTCGGCCCCATCGTGCAATGGCCGGGCAAACTCGACTGGGACGCCAAATATGCCTTCAGCCTGCGGGATGCCAACCTGGGCAACGACCGTGTGCTGCAACAGTGGTACGCGATGAACCGCGCAGCGAACCTCAAGGAACTGCAAACCTCGGTACACACCCTGCAGGGTATCCCGTGGGTCAACACGGTGGCAGCGGATGACCAGGGTCAAAGCCTGTACATGAACCTGTCGGTGGTGCCGAACGTCAGCGCGAAAAAACTCGCACAGTGCAGTGACCCACGGGTCGGGCTGCAATTCATCATGCTCGACGGCTCTCGCAGCGCCTGCGCCTGGGACGTGGACCCGCGTGCCGCCCAGACCGGGATCTTCCCCGCCGAGCAACTGCCGCAACTGGAGCGCACCGACTACGTGCAGCACTCCAATGACTCGGCCTGGCTGGTCAACCCCAAGGCACCCTTGACCGGGTTCTCGCCCGTTATCAGCCAGGACAAGATCGGCTTGGGCCCGCGTGCGCGCTTTGCCTTGCAACGCTTGCAGGAGCTCGACAAGCAACCGATCAAGGTCGCCGACCTGCAGAATATGGTCATGGACAACCAGGTGTATCTTGCCAGCCAGGTGATGCCGGACTTGCTGAAGTTCTGCGCGGGTGCCGATGCCAGCGTGAAATCGGCGTGCGACAGCCTGAAAAACTGGGACCAGCGCGCCAACCTCGACAGCGGCCTGGGCCTGGTGCACTTCATCAACCTGGCGGAGCAACTGGCGCAAGCGCCGGACGCGTGGAAGGTGGGTTTCGATCCGGCACAACCCCTGACCACACCACGTGGGCTGGCGGTCGATCGGGCAAACGTGGCCAAGGCGCTGCATGAAGCGATGCTCGCGTCAGCCGCCGACGTGGCCAAGCGCGGGCTGACGGCGGACAGCCGCTGGGGTGATATTCAGGTCTCGGGCCAGACACCGATCCACGGCGGCCCGCAAGAGCTGGGCGTTTATAACGCCATGCAAAGCGTGCCTCGGGCCGATGGCAAGCGCGAGGTAGTCAGCGGCAGCAGTTACCTGCAGATCGTGACGTTCGACGAGAAGGGGCCCAATGCCGAAGGTGTGCTGGCATTCTCCTTGTCCAGCGACCCCGCGTCGAAATACTTCAAGGACCAGACCCAGGCGTTTTCCGAGAAAAAACTCAGCCCGCTGCCGTTTACCGAACAGCAGATCAAGGCGGACCCGCAGTATCAATTGCAGGTTATCCGTGACAAGGAAGAAGCCGGGCGGTAGGGTAGCCCACCAGGAATGCCTGCCCCTTGAGAGAATATTTTTTGAAATCAAGGGGTTGCAAGCCCTGGCAAATGAGTACATAATTGCGCCCATCGAACGCACTGAAGCATTAAAAACTTCAATGTTTTCAATGAGATAGAGTAGAGGCAAGCTTCACATAGCCCACTCAAGTTTGTATGCGGTGAATGTCGGTTGTAAGGCATTGATCGTTTGAGGCCGAGTAGCAAAATGGTTATGCAGCGGATTGCAAATCCGCCTACGCCGGTTCGATTCCGACCTCGGCCTCCACTCTTAGAAACCCCGTAGATTAACGTCTACGGGGTTTTTTATTGAGCTCGAAAAAAAGAACCGCCACCCGGATCTTTTCCATTTTGTCGTTTAGCGATAGCTCCAACGCAGGCATCAATCTTCTTTGCGGTCTTCGGTCGGCGTCCATGAATTGACCCCGGCAATTCCTTCCACGACTAGGGTACCAGCGCCCTGGCTCCCCAGCCAATCTCGGTCAGACGCTGTTCTTGAATCTCCTTTCTGAGGCATGTCAATATCCTTGTGTCCATAAAAAGGAGTGTGCGGATGAGTGCTTACTGGAGTGAGGTTGCTGACAGGCCTTCGCGCTTCATCAGCTTCAGCTCCCGACGAATCTACTGGGTAGTACATGGCTCGATGTGGAGTCGGAGCCACTCGGTGCAGAATCAGTCGCCCTCATTCAATCTCGCGGCCTGAGCCGCGGCCGAAACCTCCTCAAGGGCGAATCTTCAGTGTTCCGCACCTCCTCATTTTGAAACGCCAAAATGTAGCCAAATGTACCCGACGGTAAATGTTTCGAAATGTGAAAAAAATGTCCGACATAACTTGGTAATTGAGTTAGATTCCTATTAGCATTCTCGAAATGTTAACGCGCTTGACCCACTCGTCGTAGGAATCCTCGTTTTGAAACATCACTTTTCTGCCAGTCTGTTGCTTGCTGGCGCTTGCAGCGCTGCGTCCCTCGTTCACGCCACCGAAGACTTGACGTTGCCGACTACCCAGATCGAAGCGAGTAGTGAACCTATTGACGGTCCAACCGTGGGCTACAAAAGCAACCCGTCGTCCAGCACTACCCGTCTGGGCTTGACGGACAAGGAAACCCCGCAGGCCGTGACCACCATCACTCGGCAAGCCCTGGATGACTTCAAGATCACGGGCATCAAGGATGCGCTGCGTGCTGCGCCCTCGGTGACCGTGGAGCAAACCGAAACCGATCGTACGGAATTCACCTCGCGCGGCTTCGATATCAACAACTTTGAATACGATGGCGTGGGCATGCCCTTCGTGGGAACCGTATTGGTCGGTGATCAGGACTTGGCCGAGTTCGAGCAGATCGACATCCTGCATGGCGCCAATGGTTTGATGAGCGGGGCTGGCAACCCGTCGGCCACGGTCAATTTCGTACGCAAACGTCCGACCGAGACCTTCCAGGCGCAAATCGATACCAGCGTCAGCTCATGGGATGGCCGTCGTGTGGACGTGGACGTTTCCGGGCCGTTGACGGATACCGGCAACGTACGCGGCCGCTTCATTTACTCCCACGACAAGGGCAACTCGTGGATGGATCGATACAGCCATGAGCGCAACGTCGCTGCCGGGTTGTTGGCGTTCGATGTGTCCGATGCCGACACCGTAACCGTGGGTTTCTCCCAGCACGACAGCAATTCAAACGGCAGCACCTGGGGTAACTTGCCGTTGGTGGATAACGATGGCAACGCCATTCACTATGGCAGCCGCAGCTCCAGCATCGGCCAGCCGTGGACCTATTGGAACCTGCGTACCCAGCGCACATTCGCTGAGCTCAAGCATGATTTTGGCAACGGCTGGAACGCTACGGTCACCGCTACGGGCATCACCGAAAAGCAAGACACCAACATGATGTATGTCGCCGGGGTCAGCGGTGATGACGCCTCAGTGTTTGCCGCCAATACCACCAGCGAGGCTCATCAGTTGCTGGGCGAGGCCAAGGTCTCCGGCCCGTTCAGCCTGTTTGGCCGAGAGCATGAGTTGACCCTCGGTGCCGCCTATGGCCGCACCCATCAGAAGGCCCGGGAATACGATGCGGCTGCAGATGGCTACTACGACGTTTCATTCTCGGATGTGCTGGCGGGCAATCTGGCGCATCCGTCGTTCCTGTTTACCAGCGACGCCAATACGCAGAATTTCACGGACACTCAGAAAAGCGTGTACGCCGGTGCCCGATTCAGTCTGGCCGATGATCTTCACTGGATCGCCGGCGCGCGGATGATCAGCCTGGACGCTTCCGGCGACAGCTATGGTTCCGACTACTACACCCGCGCACATGGCAAGGTGACGCCTTACACCGGCCTGGTCTACGACCTGGACAAGCAGTGGAGCGTGTATGGCAGCTGGACGAAAATCTACAGCGCTCAGTACAACCTGGGCAGGGACGGCAAACTGCTTGCTCCGCTTGAAGGCAAAAGCATGGAAGCCGGTGTGAAGGGCAGCTTGCTGGATGACCGCCTCAACGTCACCGCCGCGGCGTTCAAGACCGAACAGCAGAATGTCGCGGAGTATGTCGGCCTGGTGGGTGGCCGGTCCGTTTACGACCCCATGGATTACAAGAGTCACGGAGTAGAGCTGCAAGCCTCTGGCGAAGCGCTACCCGGCCTGGACGTGCTCGCCGGGTATACCTACGTGCGCATCGACAACGACGATGGCGACAAGGCCCGTAAGTATGTGCCAACTCATAGCGTGCGCGGCATGCTCACCTATCGCTTGCCAAGTTTGCCCCAAGCCAAGATCGGTACACGGGTAAGCTGGCAGAGTGCAGTGGAAAACGACACGAACAGTGCCATCCACCAGAACGCCTACGCGTTGCTCGATTTCATGGCCAGCTATGACATCGACAGCAACTGGAGCACGTCGCTGAACCTGAACAACGTCACCGATCGCAAATACCTGCTATCGCTGTACAACAGTGCCACGACCGCCAGCTACGGCGCCCCGCGTAACCTGGTAGCGTCTGTTACCTGGAAATACTGATACCGCCTGGGGGCTCGCTGTGCCCCGTGACGCGCGGCGAGCCTGGCGCTTTAAGGAAAACCACCGAGCATGACTGCACGCACCTTGCGTATCTGGTTTCTGGTCCACAAATGGACCAGCCTGATCGCTACCGTTTTCCTGTTGTTGCTGTGCCTGACGGGGCTGCCACTGATCTTTCATGAAGAGATTGAGCACTACTTCGAGCCGCCGCCGCCCCTGCGCCCGCTGACCGCCGATACACCACGAATCGACTACGACACCGTCATTGCCAGTGCATTGGTGGCGCAGCCGGGGGAGGTCGTGCGTTTTGTCGGTTTCGATCCGGAAAGTCCGCTCGGTACGGTGTACACGGCAACGAGCATTATGCCGCCACCGATCGAGGGGCATTCGCAGTCGTTCGATACACGCACTGGCGAGTTATTTCCTGCGGTACCGCCAGACGATGGGTTCATGAACCTTATGTTGCGCCTGCATACCGATTTATTCATGGGGTTGCCCGGTTATCTGTTTCTCGGTTTCATGGGGCTGCTGTTGGTCGCGGCGCTGGTGTCCGGCGTGGTGGTGTACACACCGTTCATGCGCAAGCTGGACTTTGCCACCGTGCGCAACGGGCGCAGTTCACGCTTGAAGTGGCTGGACCTGCATAACGTGCTCGGCATCGTCACCCTCGCCTGGGTGTTGGTGGTGGGGCTGACAGGCGTGATCAATACGCTGGCATTGCCCATTTTCGACTTTTGGCAGAGTGACCAGTTGGCGCAGATGACCGCGCCCTACAAGGATGCGCCGCCGCTGGAGCGCCTCGGGTCGTTGCAAAAAGCGCTGGATACCGCGCGTAAGGCGGCGCCAGGCATGGAGCCCAGCTTCATCGCCTTTCCCGGTACTCAGTTCAGCAGCCAGCACCATTACGCAGTGTTCATGCGCGGCACCACGCCGCTCACTGCGCGATTGCTCAAGCCGGCCCTGGTGGATGCGAGTACCGGCGAGCTGACCGACATGCGTGAGATGCCGTTGTACGTGAAAACCTTGCTGGTTTCGCAGCCGCTGCATTTTGGTGATTACGGTGGTGTGCCGCTGAAGATCATCTGGACGCTGCTCGATCTCATCAGCATCGTCATCCTCGGCAGTGGGCTCTACCTGTGGCTGAGCCGTCGCAAGGTACCGTTGCAAAAACGCTTGGATGAATTGCATGCCAGCGGGCCGGAAATGGGGGGCCGATCATGAGGCGCGGACTGTGGATGATCTTTCGCTGGCCGCTGTTGCTCTTTGTTTTAAGCCTGTTCGGATTGCTCTCGGCGCTGATCGGTGACGGCGTCTATGACCTGCTTTCATGGCTCAGCCTGGGGGTGCCGTTGGGGCTGGTCGGGGTGGTTTGGCTGCGTTTGCGTTCAGCCAAACGATGATTGGCGCGATCCTCAGCGCCGTCATCAACAGCGTCAGCTTCCACTCGGTTGCAGGTCGATTTTCTCCCAGCGGCAACTCACCCACGGAGTTCGCCAGGGCATTGGGCATGCTCAGCGCCGCGACGAAGTCGTGAATGCCGCTGTACTGGGAAAATCTTCCGCACATGGCCAAGCCCTCAACCTGAAACCTGAGCTTAGACAATGGTTTTCGGGTGAGACATCAGTTCGTTCAGCACACTGCGCAGCCTCTCGGCCTCGCGCGTGCTGAGTCGATCTGAAGTGGTGAGGTTGGCGATCTGCTTCCTCATCGCTGCAGCTTCGGCACCGCGCAGCCTGAGGTATCCGGCAAACTCTTCGTTCTTTGCCTGTGCTTCTGTCAGCATCGCGACCAGGCCGAAGATATCCGCCCGGGCCTTACGCAGTTGCAGGTTCAGTTCCTGGATCTCGTTCTCGAGCAGCCGGGCATGTTGTTTGTGCATTTCGAGAGGCGTGGGGATGCCAAGCCACCCGCAGGTGTCTTCGTCGATATTCATAGGAGGTATTTCGAGTGCTGTATGTGTATACAGTATTCGAGATTGGGTGAAGTGGAATGCTTGAGGCGACGAACTGCAGGGTTACCCGACGATCAGTCGGGCGCGGGCCTCCCACTCTTTACTATTTACCGGCGGTGATACGCGCCATGAACTGACGCGTCAGGCTGGCGATCTGCTCGGTTTTTTCATCGAGCGCGAAATGCCCCGCGTCCAGAATATGAACCTCGGCACCCGGCACATCATCCTTGTAGCGCATGGCTCCCGGCACAATGAACGACGGGTCGTATTTTCCCCACATGACCAACATCGGCGGTTGATTGTCTTTCAACCATTGCTGCCATTTTGGGTAAGAGGCCACGTTGTTCTGGTAGTCCAGCAACAACGCCGACTGTATCGCCCGCTGGCCCGGACGGGATAAGGCGGCAAACTCGTCCTCCCAGGCATCAGGGTTGTAACGCTCGGGATGAGGGCTGGTGCCCAAGTGGCGCTGCTTCGTGCCTTCGTACCCCGTGAACCCATCGACTTGTTCGGGATGTTCGGTGGGAGCCTTCCAGTACTTGGCGATGTTCGCCCACTTGGCACCCAGGCCTTCGTCATACGCATTGGCGTTCTGGATGATGATGCCGTGCAGTTTTTGCGGCGCGTTGAGGATCATCCGAAAGCCTACCGGGCCGCCGTAGTCCTGCATAAACAGGGTGTATTCATGGATTTGCAACTGCGTGAGCAGCTTGCTCATGGTGTCGGCCAGATGGTCAAACGTGTAGGTGTAGGTCGCGGCCGAGGGCGCGTCGCTTCTGCCGAACCCGGGGTAGTCGGGGGCGATCACGTGATACCGGTCAGCAAGCAGCGGGATCAGCGAGTCCCAAATGCGCGAGGACGAAGGGTAGCCATGGAGCAGCACCAGGGTCGGCGCGTCCCTGGGGCCGGCCTCGCGATAAAAAACCCTCACGCCGTCCACACTGGACCAATGATAGCCAGTGGACTCGCTGGTATAGGGGACGGACGGCACCGGTTCGCTGGCGTGTGCCGGTGCGGTCATCGAAAGAGTGGTCATAAGTGCTCCCAGCGTGCAAAAGGTGGCGATGTTCATTGAGGCCCTGAGCTCTGATTTGCGCATTTCCCGGTGAAATGCAGCTGCGATCAGAGTGAACGCATCCGGGAACTCACACCATTGGCCCAATGACCATTTTTCATTAGAATCGGGCCAATCTCGATCAGGCTCGCCCTATGAATAAAAGTGTGAAAGTTGCAGTCATCGCCTTTAACGGCATCAGCCCCTTTCACCTTTCTGTGCCGTGCCTCGTATTTGGTAAAGATCGCCGAGTGGGGGATTCGCCCTGGTTCGAATTGGTGGTGTGTGCGGGTGAAGAAGGGGCGCTGGTTACCAACGCCGGTTTCGCGATCCACTGTGACCATGGTTTGGACCAGGTTGCAGGAGCTGACATTGTCATCATTCCCAGCTGGCGGGACGTCACCGAAAGGCCGCCGAGCGCACTCCTCGAAACGCTTCAGGCAGCCCATGAACGGGGCGCGCTGGTGGTCGGCCTGTGCCTGGGGGCGTTCGTGCTTGCCCATGCGGGCCTGCTGTGCGACAAGCGGGCAACCACGCACTGGGCGTGGGCGGCGCATCTGGCGCGAGATTTCCCACGCATTGAAGTGGACCCCAAAGTGCTCTATGTCGAGGCGCAGCAAATCCTGACCTCTGCAGGCGTGGCCGCGGGGCTCGATTGCTGTATTCATATCGTCAGGCGGATCTACGGGCGGGGGGTTGCCAACGCGTTGGCGCGTCAACTGCTGGTTTCCCCCCATCGCGACGGAGGCCAGGCCCAGTTCATCAGCCAGCCTGTTCCTCAAGGCGCAAGCGACCAGCGTCTCGGCCAGTTGCTGGACTGGCTTCGGGCAAACCTGGAACAACCGTTGTCAATCGATCAAGTGGCGACGAGGCTGGCGATGAGTCGACGCAGTTTCACCCGGCACTTCAAGCAACTGACCGGCTCGACGTTTGGAAAGTGGCTCACGAATGAGCGAATCAAGGCCGTCCAACTGCAACTTGAAACCACCGACCATAGCGTCGAGTCGATCGCTGACGCTTGCGGGTTTGGTACAAGCCTGTCGTTACGTCAGCACTTTTTCTCGATCGTGGGCGTGAGCCCCACAACTTACCGGAAGGCTTATCATCGATAGGGGAGGTACCTGTAATTTCCGGGTTTCCACACCCGATTGCTGATGTGCAGCGACCAGGCAAAGACTGGCCAGTGATTCCTGCGGGTACAAGGCCGAAAAATTCTCCAGGCAACCTTCCGCAAGTGAAAGCGATTTGGCCTCGGGCTGGCAGTTTCCTTTTGACTGACTAACCTTCTACGCAGCGGCCATCCTTGTACAAGTGTCAAGGGTTCACCTCAGGGACCTGAACCGGCGCGCTGGGTTGGCAAGTCATAAGGAGAGCTTCATGAATGGACTTATCTCAAGAGTCTTACTGGCGTTGACGACACTGGCCTGGGTGTCCGGCTCCCAGGCCGCGACCACCGTCACCGGGCAAATCAGTGCGTCGCTGATATTGATCAACAGTTGCCTGGTCAACGGCGTGGGAGGCACTACAGGCTTGAATTTCGGTGCGTTGAACTTTGGTACCGCCAACACCCTGTATACCGAGGCTGATGGGCAAGTGCTGGGCGGCGGCGGGGCGCCTTTGTCTATTCAATGCTCGGCGGGTACTTCGCCGGTATTGACCATCACGTCCGGCGCCAATGATGGCAAATCCACCGGTGGAACGCGTGCCCTGGCAGACGGTGCCGGCCACTTTGCGCCCTATGACATCTACACCGACG
Source organism: Pseudomonas sp. GP01-A4 (assembly GCF_058780865.1). NCBI lineage: Bacteria > Pseudomonadati > Pseudomonadota > Gammaproteobacteria > Pseudomonadales > Pseudomonadaceae > Pseudomonas > Pseudomonas sp. GP01-A4. Next base: position 14,039 of record NZ_JBYSWF010000085.1, on the reverse strand, counting down.
CCGCCCACACGCAAATTCTTGCCAACAACGGCACTATCAATCTCGCGGCCAGCACCGGGGTTGCGCAAACGGTGAGCATTTACGGTAAATCACCGGGCAAGGTGGGTTTGCCTGCCGGTACTTACACCGACACAATTGCCGTCACGCTGACGTTTTGATTATGAGGCGTGTCGCCTGGGGTAAAGGGGACTGATTTACCTGGACAGTGCGATGCAGAAAAAAGCCCGCAAGCGCGGGCTTTCTGCCGGGCAGCCCGACTTACTTGAACAAGCCGCCAATTGCGTTGATCGCATCCGCAGCCTTGTTCACGTTTTGCTGGCGCTGAGGGTTAGTGTCCACTTGTGCCTGGGTGTTGTAGGTGCTGTTGCTGCAGCTCTTGTTGGTTTGTGTCAGTGCTGCCTGGAACGCGGTCGCGCGCAACGTATCGCCCTTGGCATTGGCCGCATTGATATTGGTCTGCAGGTCGCGGATCTGTTGCTGGCAGGAGGCACTATTGGCGTTGACGGTGTTGTTGCTGTTGCCGGCACCCCCCAAGGCAGATGACAGGGCACCGGTGAGGGCAGACAGGTCGGCGGCGTGGGCGGGCAAAGTGAACAGGCTGAACAGGGCGGCGGCTGGGGCGAGTTTGGAAAGACGCATGGCAAACCTCAATGTTTTATTGCCTGCGCATCTCCGGGGGCCCGAGCAGGCGCAGAACAATATCCGTATAGAGGTGAGCGCTCGGGTGGGGCGAAATATATTTGGTCAAATTTTGACCTTCAACCGTGAAACTCCATAAATGTGAGTTGTTTCACGTTGTTTGTCTGGCATTGACGACGTATCAAGGTGAGGGCACGAGCCCGAGTGATGCGCGATGCAAGCTGAAACGCCTGGGTGCTTCACTTGGCGCAACAAACACCCGATAGCTTCACCAGCAGTGTCAGCGCGACGATTGCCCAGCCAAAGTTGAGTGCGACAAACATCCATTCCGGCGGATTTGTACCCAGGAAAATCGTCGAGGTAACCGTCAAGAAAACCATCAAAAGACCAATTGGGAGCCAGAACCAGAGGTGTTTCTGGCGCTGGCACACCTCTATGTGCAGCGGGCTATCTTCATGGAGTGTCATGTGTTGTCGGCCTCGGTAACCTGCTGCTTCCCTGCCGATGTTCAGCTCAAGAGCGCTATCCTGAGCAATGAGTCCAGGTGATGCAAGGCTCATTCGCCGTTAGTGTCCATCAATCAGGCGAAGTGCCAGTTCGGCACTGAAGGTGCCTGCCGCCGGGCCTTCATGACAATCGGTTTTCGTCGAAGACGCACCGTCCGAATTGCCCGGGAGTTTGATCCATAGGGCAACCAACCGTGGCGAAAGCACTTGCGGTGGCATGCCCAGTCTGCGCCCCACCGGGTTGCACCAGTCTCCAGGATTCGCACCATTGCCGTTGCGGCTGGTATCCACCGCCACGGCTCTTGTATAGGCGTATTCGCTTAACAACCTGGCATTGATGGCATCACCATAACTGCGCACCTGGGCGAGGGTGTAGAAGTTGGCGATATTCAGGGCAAACCCCCGAATCTGTTTCACCCCGGCTGCATTCAACGCATCGGCCATGGCGCCTGGGGATTTCCAGCCTGGATTGCCAGCGTCCAGATAAACATCGACATGGCGTGCGCGCTGGTTGAACCCCGATACGGCGTAATTGATTAGCCCCAGCCGCTCGGCGCGCTTGTCTTTGTCCAGGCACTGCAGGTCTGCCAGTGCGTCCGGCTCCAAGATAACCAGCGCCGGCTGGTCTCCAATGCCTTTGATCAGTTGGTCTATCCAGCCCTGGTACTCCGCCGCTGCCGGTGCGCCACCCTTCGATGCGCCACCGCTGCAGTCGCGGTGGGGCAGGTTATAGGCCACCAAAATCGGTGTTTTATCAGCGCTGGCGGCAGCGGTTACATAGCGATTGACGCGCTCGGCCAGCGTTCCTATGGCCTGGCTGGTGCCGGTCAGCCACAGGGCACTGGGCACCTCGGCAATGGTTGAGCGGATGCTTGCAGTGGCAGGCGTATCGGGGTGCTGCTGGACCCACTGTGCGGCGGTGGACTGCGGGTTGACGTAGAACCCATCACTCGCCTGGGCAGCAGGCAGCATCGACAGGCAGATAAAGCCGGCGGCAAGGGTGGCGATCTTTAGCACGCTCTATACCAGTAAGAGGGGCGGGTGGCCAAGGTAAGTCGGCTCGCCGCTGACGTCACGTGAAGCTGCATGAAGCTTGCCGGCTAGCCGCGCAGACCGTGCCCATGGCATGCTCCCACGCTCAGCATCCAGTCAAGGAAGAACGATGTCGACCTATGTAATCACCGTCCCTTGCTTTGCGCAGATGTTGCGCTCGCTCAAGGGGCTTTTGTCCAAAGGCGAGGCGCATGCCGGCGAGTTGGGCTATGACCCGCGAAACCTGCTGAGCGCGCGGCTGGCGCCCGACATGCACACCCTCGCAACGCAAATCCGGTTTGCGTGCACCCAGGCCCAGGAATCGGTCCAGCGTCTCACCCATCAACCGCTGCCGGTTCTGAGCACACCCGCAACCCTGAGCGAGGCGCGTGGGTTGATCGAGCAAACCCTGCAAGCCCTTGCCTCGGCAGATCGCGAACTCATCGACAGCAGCGAGCGCGCTATCTCGATAGAACTTCCCGACGGTACTATTTTCGACATGACTGCCTACGAATACGCGGTCAATTGGGCCATTCCACAGTTCTATTTTCACCTGATGACCGTCTATAACATCCTTCGCCATAACGGTGTGCCGCTCGGCAAGGCCGATTACGTGCCGCATATGTTCGCCTTCGTGCGCACGCAATAGGTAGCCACCCGAATGAATAGACCCCGCTCCTGCGCCTAAGCGTATGGTGGGTGTTAAACACGTTTATTGAGGTACCCGCCATGGACGATAAACTCGGCATCCGCCTGAAAGAGGAACGCAAGATCCTGGGGCTCTCCCAACAGGAGTTTGGTGCGATTGGCGGTGTGGGTGCGAATGCTCAGGTGCACTACGAAAGTGGCGCGCGGGCGCCCAAGTCCGACTACCTGATTGCCATCCGGCATAAAGGCGTGGACGTGCTTTACGTGTTGACGGGGGAAAGGGCGGTTATCAACCAGGCCACCCTGAGTGACAAGGAGACATTGATCATCAACCACTACCGCACGCTGGACGGGCTGGATCAGGATGCGATTGCGCAGATCACTTCCTCGTTGTCTGACAGCTAGCAACGAGGAAGTCCCGGATTTGCTTCGCGCCAGGCTAGAAGCTGTCGGTCGTCCTGAAGCTGCCGCCGCCTGTACTGCCTGACGTCGAAAAGCTGGCCGTGTTGTTATTGCTGCTTTCGACGGTGGCGACGCCAAGGACGACAGGGCTGATCGATGCGCTGACATAGCCTCGCGTCGCCCCTGCCGCTACCTGACTACGGCGCACGATTTTAAGGCCCCGGCCAAGCACATCCACAACCTGGCCAAGGGTTGCACCCTGAGTCATGTAGCTCTCTACCAGACGCTCGAAGTCAGTCGACAGGTCAAAATAAACATCGCGGCCGGTAAACGCATCGTTGCGAACTTTGCGCTCCAGGTCTTTGGCACGCTGGTAGCTGTTCTGGTGTACCACGGCCTCTTCCTGGGTATCCGCCAGTTGCTGTACCACCGCTTTCAAGCGCAGGTTCAGGGTTTGCAGTTGCTCGACGATCAGGTCGTCGGCGTCGTCCGGGGTGTGGCTGGCCAGGTCGATCAATTCGCCGATGCTGCGGGTTTTCAACTGGTCAGTGAGCAACTGGCGTGCGCGCTGGTACTGCGGGTCTTCGTTGCGTGAGTAGCTGCCGAGTTTTTCCTGGATGGCATTGGCCTGGCGCTTGGCGTTGTCGACTACGCGTTGCAGGGTGTCGAGCTCGGGTTGAATTGCGGCCTGTCCCAACTGGTCACGTGCCTGAGCCAGTTGCGCATCGACGCTGGCACTCAAGGTGCTGATCAGGGCGATGCGCTCGGCCTGCAAGGCCTCGTTTCGCTCACCAAGGGCGATCAGGCTCAGCTCGTTCTTGCGGTTGGCGAGGTAGTTCACCTTGGTCGCCAGCCAGTTGTCCATCCAGCGGTTCAGGCGGTTGCGCCGGTATTGGTCGGTGCCGAAGGCGTGTCCGCGCAGGTAGACGTAGACCAGGTTGGTATCAAAGGTCGGACGCTTCAGTGCGCACTCCTGGCGCAAGTCTTCATAACCGCTGACGTGTTCTCGGTGGGCGGCCTGGGCCAGGTCCAGTTGCTCGACCTGGCGGGCGTAGTCGGGGTTTTGTTCCAGGGATTGCCGGGCTTGCTGGTCGAGGGTGTCGGCTCGCGCTTGCAGTTTTTCCTTGCCCGCCAGCGCCTGGGCCACGGTCTGCTCAGCGTCGCGCAGTTGCTGGTGGAGCAGGTCCTGGGACTGTTGGCGCAGGTTCAGGGCGGCGACGACTTGCTCGTTCTGCGTGTTGCCCTGGTCCAGGTGCAGGGCCGCGATTTTACCCAGGCGCTGGGTAATGTCCTGCTCCAGCGCCAGTTGCTCGCCGAGCAGTTCAGACAGGTGCTGCTCGGCAGTGCGAATCCTCAGCTCGGCGTTGCGGGAGTTACGTTCGGTGATGCCGATCAGGGTGTCAGGCGTCATGTCTTCACCACTCCAATATCGTTTCGAGCGGGTCGGTGGTCCGTTGGCTCAAGTAGGTGACTTCCATCCTGCCGGCTGGCTTGCGGCCGACTACACGGTTGGTCAGGTGGCCGTCGTCGAGTTTGTCGGCCTTGACCTTCAGGTATTCGGCCTGCGGTACCCGCACAGCGAACTGGCTGGCCCACGCGCCGGTGCCGGTCTCACTGCTGACGGTGGGCAGTAGAACCGGTCTGTCCGACAGGTCGACGGCTTCGACAACCAAATACCAGCTCTTGCCCTGGGTCGAACCAGGATTGGAATTACACAGCGCCTTGTCGTAGCAGCGCTCGACACCGGACGGCGTGCCGGGCCGGTCGACAACCCGAATGGTCACCTCCTTGGGGATCAGTTCGGTGTTGGCACGCAGGGCCCTGAGTTGGCCGCCGGCTTTTTCGATCTCGAATTTCCCGATGAGGTCTTTGATCATGACCAGTTCGGCCTGCATGCCCCGCGTCGCTTTACTGTCGGCGGCGGGCAGGTGAATGTCGGCGACTTTGCGGGTCAACTCGTTGAGCTGGTCGGTCATCGGCTGGACTGCCTTGACCTTGGCTAAAAACGCCTCCAGCACGCCGATCTGCTCACTGGCGTAATCGACCCCGGAGGTATCGACCATGGCCAGGGCATGTTCGGCCTTGGTATTCAGGCGGGGCAGGGCACTGAACAGGTCGCCGCCCTCAATATAGGCCGGGTCCTGCTGCACGGCGCTCAGCCGAGCCTTCAGGTGGGCGATGTCTGATTGTTTTTGTGCCGCGTTCGTCTCGACGGCGATGGCCGCTCTTTGAGCCTCTTGGATCTCATGTCTGGCGACCATCACCCGGCTGCATTGCACCACCAGCAAGGTGACCGCAATGAGCTGGATGACGAGTATGCCGCGATGCCGCCTGAGCAATACTTTGCTCCAGAAGCGGTCAAGCGCACTCAGTTCCGGGGCCTCGAACACCAGGCGTTTGGAAAAGAATTCGCGCACGCCCTGATCGATCTGCGCTTCGGTAAATTGAATGCCGTTGTTCTGGTAATACTCGCGGATGCGCGCCGCCACTTCTGCGCGGCGTTGGGGCAGGCTCAAGTCCTTTTCCACCGCCATCTGCTGGTGGCGCAGTTGATCCACCAGCGCCATCGCGCCGAGTTGCTCGGAGAGAAGAATGTCGCTCATCAAGCGGCCTTGGTCAGCAATGCGGCGAACTTGCGTTTGGCCTCTTCGACGGCTTCGGCGATGTCACGGGATGCGTTGCTGGATTCAGCGCGGTAGGTTTCCGTCAGGCCGTGCATGTCCGTCTGGAAACTCAGGGTGGCGTCGGCCAGGGCGCGCACCGAGTCGACCTTGATGGTGGAGCCATAGCTGGCCTTGACCGCTGCTTCCAATTGGGTGTTGCCGGTGCTGCCCAGGGCTTCAAGGCCCTTGCTGATGCCGTCGGTGGTGGCGTTCAGCGTGTTGGTGGCTTCGGCCAGTCCACTGTTGCTGGTGAACGACACCGCGAGGCCGGTCAACACCACTTCGTTGGTAGAGAAGAACGAGACCATGCGCTGGTACTGGCGCTCCTTGATCACATGCACCTGGTTGATCCGGGCGAAGACCATTTCGGCCGTGTTGTAGCCGACCTTCAGGTCATCGGCGATGTCCTTGACGATCTGGTAGCGCTTGTCTTCGTCCTGCAGCGCGCGTACGGCTTCGTCACGGCGCAATTCCAAGGCCGCGCGTTCGGCCGGCGCCAGGGTTTCGGCAGCCGTGACTTGGGCGTTGGCCTCGTTTAACGCCTGGGTACGCTGCTCCAGGACCTGGCCGGCCAGGGCGAGCACTTGTTGGGCATCGACCTCGGCCGCTTTCATGGCCATGCGGAAGTCCAGGTAGGCTTCCAGAATCACCGTTTCCCGGGAGATCTGGTCATTGGCCGACTTGCACACCTGCAGGTAGTTTTCACGGATCTCGCTGAAGCGGCTGGGGATCGAGCCACGACGCAGGTTCATCCAGCTCAGCTTGAGCTTCTCCAGCGTATCCAGGCGCCCGTCATCCATCCAGCCGGCCATGGCGGCCGCGTCTTCGCGGATTGAGGTGAAGCTCTGGGTGATGTCCATGAAGCGTGTGGAGATATCCATGCCGGCAATCTGCTCGCGAACCACGCTGTTGAAGGTGGTCGACTGTTGCAGCACGGCAGCGATAGCGGTGACTTTGGCGGTGTCGTACTGGGCCACGCGGTCCAGCAATACCAGTACCGGTGCATCTGGAACCGGCTGCAGAAGATTGATGCCCAGGGTCCGCAGGCCCGTCAGCGCGCGGTCGAGGTAGTTGCTCATCGAGTGTCCTTTCAGGATGTGTTCAGCACAGTGTGCAGAGAAGGGCGCAAGTATACCGATCAATGAAGGCAAACCAATGGCAGTTTGGTTGGAGGGCGCTTATTGGCGAGCCTGGCGAAGTGTATGACCGTATCTACCCGTAGCTGTACGGGGCGCAGGCTGGCGCAACGTTCTACTGTCACGGCCACAGTACTCGTTCGGATGTCGCGCCATGCTCATCTCTTCAAGCCTGCTTTCAGCCTTCGCGCTGTTCGCCTTTGTGTCCTCAATCACCCCAGGTCCCAATAACACCATGTTGCTGGCGTCCGGGGTGAACTTCGGTTTTATTCGCTCGATCCCCCATGCACTGGGCATCAGCATTGGCTTCATGTTGTTGGTGATCGCCGTGGGCCTGGGCCTGGGAGAAGTGTTCAAGGCGTTGCCGTGGGCCTACACCGTATTGCGTTATGTGGGGGCGGCGTATTTGCTGTACCTCGCCTGGAAGATTGCAACCTCCAGTGCGATGTCCGATGACACCGATGACAAGCGCAAACCCATGACGTTTCTTGGCGCGGCGGCCTTCCAGTGGGTCAACCCCAAGGCCTGGGTCATGGCATTGGGCGCGATCACCACCTACACGCCTGCCGAGGGTTATGTCACCAACGTGCTGTTGATTGCCGCCGTGTTTGCCTTGGTAAACCTGCCCAGCGTTTGCGTATGGGCCGGCTGTGGCAGCGGCTTGCGCAATGTACTGCGCGAGCCACGCTGGTTGCGGGTGTTCAACTGGTCGATGGCGGGGCTGTTGGTGCTGTCGTTGTATCCGATGTTTTTTGCCGGCTGACACGCCCTCTGACCTCCAGCGGGTTGCGTCAGCAGGCCATGGATCCTAGACCGGTGAGATGGTGGCCAGCAGACCAATTGCGATGGTCAGCGCAAGAAAACCGAACAGGAAAAATGCCATCTTAGCCATAAGGCCTCCGAAATGAACGGGCCGGCAGGACGGTTCCTGCCGGGCTCCACGGGCGTGTCGGGAGTGGGAGTATTGTCAGGGCAGGGCGGTTTTCGATACAGGGGCAGATGCAGAAGAAAAAAGCGTATCAGATGGGCCGGAGCGCCGCAGGAGCAGGAAAGCCGGGGATGATCATTTTGGGGTATCAGGGAATAAACAGCGGCTCAGTAACTTGTGGGCGGGACTGCTGAAGGAACTAACCTTTTGCGTGGAGTATCGTATCCACGATTTTCGTGGGAGGTTGAAGGCGAACTGCGTCGTGCGTGGCTATTCTCAAGCGGCGCTGGGAGGGTTCCTTGAAGTGATTTCATCGGGGCGAGTAGGCAAATGGGCAAGACATTGGCTGCGCTGTCGTTTTTGATGACCCTGGTTTGGGTTTCAGTGGTTATTGCGGTAATGACTTATTTTTCCTGATGCACGTGGGGCACGGGTGCGGCACCTGGTGAAGCGGTCGGTATCGCCATTGCCCACTCCCGCCTGCAAAATCTGTAGATGACTGATCTGGCAAGCTTTTTTGTTTGCCAGGGCGCCGCTTGATTGTTTGAAAAAGCCCGCACCCGACCTTGCATCGAGGGGGCTGGATCTATATATTCCCTAGCCTGCTGCAACGCTCAAGGGCTTTTAACGCTGCTTGGCCTGCTGCATAGCGCTACCGCCCGAATGGCGAAACTGGTAGACGCATGGGACTTAAAATCCCCCGCTCGTAAGGGCGTGCCGGTTCGATTCCGGCTTCGGGCACCATCATATTCAAGGGTTTGCGGGGTTTTAGGACTTGGCTGGCTCTTTGTTTTTTTCCGCAATATTCTTCTCCTTTCCGCAATTCACTTCGTCGGCGTAACTTTTTTGCCGATGCGTTTGCGGATGTAGTTCTCTGTCATCACCACGGTTGTGTGCCCAAGCTGATCTCTGGCTTGCAGAATATCTCCGCTTGATTCCGCCTTATCGGTACCAGCCTTTGCGCGCAGGTCCCGCATCTGAAAGTCTGCCTTTTTTACGCCGGCAGCTTCTCTCGCAGCATCAAATCTCCCCCGTAACATACTGCTGGTCATGGGCTGCCCGTTGTCCATTACGATGAGCTTGCTGGAACGGATTTTATGGCTGTTTTTCCTGGCCAGTATTCGGTCGATCACAACCTTCAACTCCCCAACGATCTCAATTCGTCGCTTGGCTTTGGTTTTTCCTTGCTGCACAGCCAGGCGATCTTCCCTGATATCGCGCTCATACGAGTGCAGCCTATCGCGCTCCTGAGTCAATTCATCGATCCGCTCATCCGCTGCGGTCAGGCGCTGTTGCAGGGCGTCACGCTCCAGCTTCAGGATCTCCGCGCGCTTGAAATGCTCGCCGTGGAGCGCCGTCCACTTCTCGATCTGATCCTGTAGATAGGCTTCCCGATCCTGCGCCTGCGTCATCTTCTGATTGAAGTCGCTGGCGTGGACCCAAAATCCCGCTCGGTCAGACGCACCAACACCCTGTCGCGTGAATCGATCTACTCCGCTCATACAGCTTCCCTCGTTACTAGATCATGGGCATTCACAACCGTCATGCCGAGGCGTTCGGCGATCAGGACTTCCAGGCGGGCACCCTTTGAATGCTCCCAGCCGGGCAGGGTGGTCACGGTGTCGCAGTCCATAAGGGCGGCAATGTCTCGGCGCATGCAGTCGTTCCAAGTGCCGCCGTCAGGGTTGAGTTCGGCGGGGTTGGTGACGGTGTGGCCGCCGGCGCGCAGGTTGGTGGTCATGGCGTGGAAGGCGGCGAAGTTGAGGCCGGGTAGGCCGGTAATGGGGCCGCTGAAGTAGATCGTTTGGCGTTTCTCGTTAGGCATGCAAATATCTCTCGATGGAAGCTAAATCACTGCGCGAGGCGATAAAGGAATGGATGGCTCTTGGATTGCTTTTGTTGGTTCGGTACTTGCTTTGCTAGGCACGATCGCTGTTTCTGTTGTGAATCGACGGACTTTGATTCATACGTCTCAGCTACAAATGCAACAGGCGAGGCTCAGCGTGAATGCCTCAAGTTCGCTTGCCCTAATGACACAGCAAGCAGAAAGGTCAGCTGCTTTTTTCTCAGCGATTGAGCAGTTGGATAGGCTTACTCAAGACCCGCAATTTGAAATGGAAAAGATTCGGGTTATCGCTGAGAAGGTGAATATAGAGTCCGCGGTGCTGCAGCCGTTTTTGAATCGGGAGCTTGCATATACGGTCATGTGTTTGGCCCGCTCATATGACCAGCTAGCATCTGCAGAAAGCGCTGAGGCTGTAAGGGCTGCTACCGCGACCATGAAGGCAAAGCGCTCTGAGTTTTTGACTGGCTACGTTGAAAATCGGCAAAGTCTGATGGACGCTGCTAGACCAGCGATGTGATAAAGACGGCCAATTAAGCTGCGACCTTCAGAGCTTCGAGGATTCGCTGTCCGGCCAACGGCGGTACCGCGTTGCCAGTCATGTGCATGGTTAGCCGGTGGTTGTCCGGGCGCTGCGTGTCTTTCGGGAAGGATTGCGCGGCCATGGCCTCATCGGCAGTGATCATGCGCATCCGGTCACCGTCGACCACGGCCCATCGGTCCAGAGTGGTGATGGTGCCGATCGGGCGGTCCAGGCTCCGGCCGGTGAGGCCCGACCCTGAGCCGTAATAGGGCATCACGAATCGCTCGCCGAACCGTTCCCGGCCATTCTTCACGCGGGTCAGCGTCGATTCGGCACGACCTGGCTTGATGATCGGCGACCACTTGCCGGCGTCGAAGTCGATGATCTCGCTGGCTGCCACATGCTGATGCTGCTGGAGCTGCAGGTGGAGCGGAGCCTTGCTACGGGAGCAGACCATGAAGAGGCGGACCCGGTGTTGAGGAACGCCGAGGTCGGCGCAGTCCACGATGTGCGGAGCCAGCGAGTAACCCAGGTGCTGCATCGCGTCGGCCCAGGCCGGGTAGAGAATCCAGTCCATGAACTCCGGCACGTTTTCGATGATGGCGAAGTCGGGTCTGTTGACTTCTGCATTTGCCACCGGTGCCCAGGCCGTTGAGCGCGAGTTGTCGTGCTGCGGGTTGCCTGACGCCTTGCCGCGCGCCTTGGTGTGGCCCTGGCAGCACGGAGAGGCCAGCATCACGTCATGCTTTGGCACCTGAGACCAATCAGCCTGGTGTAGGTCCTGGCACACATGCTGCGTTTCCGGGTTGTTCCTGGTGTGCCACTCCACGGCCGCGGGCCAGTGGTTTGCAGCCCATAGAACATTGAGGCCTGCTGCCTTTCCGCCAGCAGTCCATCCGCCGAAACCGGCAAATAAATCGATAGCTGTGAGCATGTTATTTTCCTTTGTGATGGCGAATTGGTATCTTTTGTCTTTTATCGAACTGGATTTCAGACGTGGGTGTAATGACTTTTTTCGCGGATCCGTCGTGGTGGGTCTCAGTGGTGGTCGTTGGGATAGCAATTAACTTTTTTTCCTCTTACGCCAAGGGGTGGATCGATACCGGCCTGGGCAAGATATCTGAGAAATGGAGGAGTTCCTCCGATAGGAGAAAACAAGCACAGCAGGGCAAGATTGAAGAGTTGGCGCACAGTGAGTACTTACGAATGAAGGCTATGGGGACCGCGACTTATGTCCTCATTCGAGGTGTCAGCTTTCAGGTATTGGCTCTCATTGGAATTTATATGGCCGTATCTGCAGAAAAAATGCTCGCTAAAGAGCTTTTTGTAGGAATTGGGTTGGTAGCGATAGCGTGTCTGTCCATGTCCATGGCCTCCGTAGTGACTGCTGAAAGCATTAGGAAAAGTATTGAATCCGCAGATAAGATCAATCGAAACTAATTAAAGTTAAGTGTTCTTCGTGACCTGCATTCCACTGTTGCTGACTGGCGTGATTAGTTGATATGGGGTATTACGGGTGACCGGCATGGAGCCGGATCAAGCGGTGAGACGTTCGCCAATAACCTTGGTGGTGAACTGAATTGTGTACTCGGTGACAAGTTCGAACTCGCCGCCGCAGGTGTCGCAGGTCATGTTCTTGTCGCCGTAATCTTCAGACTCGATGTGGATGACCGTGGCGCAATGCGGGCATTTGCATTCGTCCTGGCTGCGATAATCCCACTCGTCATAGTCGGTCTCGGCGACCTTGGCCAGCGCGGCGGCTTTCGCAACGGCGTCTTCTGCGTCCTGGCAAGGTTTGCAGGTGAAGCCGTCAGGATGGCCCCACGGTGTTTCCGTGAGCTTCGAGCGGTGAGTGCTGCACAGGCGGCAAACGTCGTGCATGTCGCAGACGCTGTAGCTGTAACGCTCGCCGCTGCCGGTGCATTTGGCACAGCCAGACACCCAATACCAAGCACCATCGATGCGCTCTGCGTACAGCCCTTTCTCGGGGGCGGTGAGTTCTACATAAGGCAGGCCATTGCGGTGGGGCTTTCCGTGCCAGCCGTCATTCCAGATGCACTTCGAACCGCTGCGCGTGCGCTCGGTCCACTCGCCGGGAATTTCCGGGATCAGAATCTTGGTGTCCTTGCCCATGGTTAGTCTCCAGTCAGGCGCCGCCCTCCGTGACCGGTGGTGGCAATTTGGTTGGGGTTGGGGTATGTGTCTTCGGCGAAGGAGTGCGTCACGTGCGCCCCACTCGAAAAGGAGTAAGGATATGGCTGGATCAGTGTGGGAGGCGCTCTCGGCTATTGGCACGTTGGCAGCGGTAGGTGTTGCCTTGTGGTTTTCCGTTCAATCAATGAGGGCAAGTAGCCGGATTGAAACCGATCGAGCTCAGTTGGTGGCCGCCAAGATGCTCAGTCCAATATCAGCTCTTGAGCGAAAGGTGTCTTATCTTTTTCTTTGTTTTGCCGTCAATAATGAAGACCCTCCTGATCAGTACCTAAGCGTTTTGTTTGGTATTCAGGAACTCGACGTGATGGCCAAGGCGATTACCATAGAGGACTTGTATCCTCTACTTCATTTGGACAATCACGCAGCAAAACGAGCAGCAAGGGCGTTAGGTCTGATTCAGACATTTACTAGTGACGCTAACGCGATGCTTTCGCATCACTCTTGGAGCATTGTCGAGGGGCGTGAGATTCATCGCAAGAGATGGATTGTGATGCTCTCTGAGATTCAAGATCACCTGATTGTCGCGGTAAAAGTCTGCGATTTGGCTGCCGCGACGGGGGCACCCAGACCTACATCAGAAGAAATTCACGGGGAATAGCTGTCCATCTTCCGTTACCGGATGCAGCGAGTAGGGTGGGTTATGCTGGTTCGAAGCCGGTCTTACTGAACTCTTCAAGCTGTCGCGACTGCTTTTCTGTTATCTCGAAACCAGGTCGCGACATAGTGGCGAATCTGGCCGACTCATCGGCGGTCGCTGCTGCCAGATTGATCAGGAGGGTTGATACCGTTTCCTGCCATTCCTCAAAGTCATGCCGCTGGCCCAGCACTTGAAGCGCATCATCGAGCGCTTTCGAGACAATCAGCGTTCGCTTCTCGGCGCCGATCCGCTCGAGCAGCGCCTTCTCTTTCGCGCGCTTGTCTCGCTGGATCTGCGCGTTGTCCTTGGCCATGGCCTACCTCTTCGATTTCATGTGCTGGCAAATCAAGCCATGCCTGCCGCCGGCGTCGCACCTGGTTGTTGATGCGGTTCACGTGGGCAACAGGTATGAATTTTTCTATGTGGCTACGTAGTGCCATTGACTTGGATCCGGGTTGACTCGGATCCAGTCTTTTCGGTGCTCGGATATGAGGAACGGTTACCGCTATGAGCGATTGCAGCCAGTTACCGTATCGACCATATTGAGGTAGTGGCATGGGCCTTCTCAGTGCTTTTGAATGTCGGGATGCCACTCCTCGATGGTGTACGAGTGTCAGGCGATGTAGCTTGCATCCGTGATGTTATTCAACGTTTGGGCTGTGGTTGTGGCATCGGGAGCCGCCACTTTAAAACCCACCGTAGAAATGTTGCCGAGCAATGAACACTTTGTTGCACTGCCGATGGTGACAATTGACCCTCCTGATGCAGGCGGAAGATTAAATGTGTTCATCGCGAAACGTGTTGAGCTTGGATTGTTGATCAACAACGACCCGTTGGCCCGCGTGGTTTGATTGATTACGCTATTGTC
>NZ_JBYSWF010000084.1:18292-25892 GCF_058780865.1 Pseudomonas sp. GP01-A4 | reverse complement strand
CGCCATCCCCCCGCATTGCACCCGCAGCCCAGAGCCGATAGTCTTGCAAATCATTACCAGCCCAATCGCCCCAGCACCCCGGGCCCATTGGGTAAAAGGAGAGGTTTGTGAACATCGGACAGTTCGCCTTTCAACGCCAGGTTGAAAATCTATACGTCGACCACAACGCCTGGCTACGTACCCTGTTGCGCCGCAAGCTGGGCAACGCATTAGACGCCGCCGACCTGGCCCACGACGTCTACCTGCAACTCATGCGCAAGGGCCAACTCCCGCCCACCGGCGAATCCCGGCGGCACCTGACCCAGATCGCCAACGGCCTGGTCATCGACCTCTACCGCCGCCGCCAGATCGAATCCGCCTACCTGCAAGCCCTGGCCCTGTTGCCCGAACCCTGCGCCCCCGATGAAGAAACCCGCGCCCTGGCCATCGAGGCCCTGATCCAAATCGACGCCGCCCTGCACAGCCTGCCACCCAAGGCGCGCCAGGCCCTGTTGCTGTGCAAGCTCGATGGCCTGAGCTACCGCGAGATCGCCGCCGAGCTACAGGTCTCCGTCTCCTCGGTGGAAAAGTACATCGCCGCCGGCCTGCTGGCCTGCTACCAGACCCTGTACGGCTGACCCTCGCAATGTCGACCGAGCAGCCAATCTCCCCGGATATCATCGAGCGCGCCGCCGCCTGGATGGCCCGCCTGTGGGCCGATGACGCCAGCGCCGAAGATCACGCCAACTGCCTGCACTGGCGCGCCGAACACCCCCATCACGAACTGGCCTGGACGCGCCTGCTGGGCTTCGAACAAAAACTCCACAGCATCCCCGCGCCGGTGGCCAGGCACAGCCTGGCCGAACCCGACGCTCCCGACTCCCCCGATCGCCGGAGCACCCTGCGCCTGCTGGGCCTGTTGGTCGCAGCCGGTGGCCTCACCTACGGCGTGCGCCACACCGACGCCTGGCAACTGGCGAGTGCCGGCCATAGCACCCGCACCGGCGAAGTTCGCGAAGTGGTATTGCCCGACGGTACCCGCCTGGTATTGGGCTCGGCTTCAGCAATTGACGTGCAGTTCGATGACGACCAGCGCCTGGTGCTGCTGCGGGCCGGCGAGGTCTTCATCACGACCGCGCCGTCACCCCGGCCGTTTCGGGTGCAGAGTCGCCAGGGCGTGTTTCATGCCCTGGGCACGCGCTTCAGCCTGCGCCAATGCGACGACGGCAACTGCCAGTTGGCTGTGCTTGAGGGCGCCGTGCAGGTACAGCCCGACCATGGCGCAGGTGCGCGGGTGGAGGCAGGTCAAGGCGCCACGGTTTCCAGGGACACCGTGCAGCCGACTGCGGCGGTGACTGACCGCAGCATCGCCTGGGTCAAGGGCCTGTTGGTGGCCGATGGCACCCGGCTCGACGAACTGATCGCCGAGCTGGGACGCTACCGCCGCGGTGTACTGCGCTGTGCGCCTGAGGTGGCGATGCTGCGGGTCAGCGGTGTATTGCACCTGGACAATACCGACCTGGCGCTGGACAACCTGGCCGCCGCGTTGCCGATCCAGGTGGTGCGGCGCACCCGCTATTGGGTGACGGTCCGCGCCCCTGCCTGAAAATTCCTTGAGGTTTCGATTGAGGGTTTTGGCCGCTCGTTCGGAAGATAAGGTAAGGGCGAGCAAAGGCTCATTCAGTCAGGGAGACTTCATGAGTAACAAGGATGTGGCTGCGGCCAAACCCAGGGGGCGCGGCGCGGTCTCGCAAGTGTTGCGGCCGGTGCGCGGGCGACTGATCGCTGCGGCACTGCTGGCCGGTGTGGGCAGTATGCTGACGCTGGTGCCGCTGGGGGGCATTGTGCATATCGCCAGGGTCGCCCTCGGCGCGCCGTCGATGGCCCAGGCATCGGGCGAGGTCTGGTTGACCATCAGCCTCAGCCTGGCGAGCCTGTTCGCGGGCCTGCTGTTGATGACAGTTGCGGAGACGGTCGCGCACCTGGCCGACAACCACATCACTCGCCACTTGCGCCTGGCCATCGCCCAGCGCCTGAGCCAGGTGCCGCTGGGCTGGTTCACCGAGCGGGCGTCGGGCGAGGTCAAGCAGGCGATGCAGGATGACATCGGCACCCTGCACAGCCTGACTGCGCATTTCTACACCACCGTGGGCCGTTGTGCCGGGGCCGTGCTGCTGTCGGCGGCTTATCTGTTCATGGTGGACTGGCGCATGGCGCTGGTCTCGCTGTTGCCGTTTCCGGGGTTTTTGCTGTTTTTTACCCGGGCGATGAAAGCCAGCGGCAGCCACATGCAGTCCTTTGTCGAGCGCATGACCCGGGTCAATAACGCGGTGGTCGAGTTCGTCAACGGCATTCCGGTGGTCAAGGCCTTCGGTGCCACCGGCAAGGCCCACGCCAGTTACCGCAAGGCGGTAGATGAGTTCAGCGAAGCCTTCGTTGAGTTCACCCGGCCACTGGTGGGGACGATGGCCAATGCCAACGCGATGATCGCCCCGGTGACGGTGCTCGCCATGGTGCTGACGTTTGGCCTGGTGTTTGTCAGCCTGGGCTGGATCAGCGCGGTGGAGGTGCTGCCGTTCGCCATTGTCGCACCAGGCATTTGCGCGCCACTGCTGCTGCTGAGTTACATCATGCATGATCTGGACAACGCCACCGGCGCGGCCCAGCGCGTGCAGGCACTGCTGGCGACGCCGGTGCTGGCGCAGGTGGAGCCGGGGTGCGAACGCTTGCCCAAGGACGCCGAAGTACGCGTCGAAAACCTCGGGTACGCCTACGACCCGCAGCACCCGGTACTGTCGAACATCAGCTTTACCCTCAAGCCTGGCACCGTAACCGCCATCGTCGGGGCCTCGGGTTCGGGCAAGTCGACCCTGGCGCGCCTGCTGCTGCGGTTTTTTGACCCGACGGAGGGGCGTATCACCCTGGGCGGCGTCGACCTGCGGCAGATCGAGACCTCGCAGCTCTACAACCTGATCGGCTTTGTGCTGCAAGAGGTGCGCCTGGTCCACGCCAGCGTTGCCGAAAACATCGCCCTGGGCCGGCCCAGCGCCAGCCGCAAGGAAATCGAGGCGGCGGCACGGGCCGCGAATATTCATGAGTGCATCATCGGCTTGCCACGGGGCTATGCCTCGGTGATCGGCGAGGACGCGCAGTTGTCCGGTGGCGAGCAGCAGCGTATCAGCATCGCCCGCGCAGTGTTGCTGGCGCCGCCGGTGCTGGTGCTGGATGAACCCACGGCCGCCGCCGATGCTGCAAACGAGGTGGCAATCCAGGAGGCGCTGTCGCGCTTCGCCCAAGGGCGCACGCTGTTGGTGATTGCCCATCGCCTCGATACCGTGATGCACGCCGACCACATCATCGTGCTGGAAAACGGCCGTATTGTTGAACAGGGCACCCATCCTCGACTGATCGCGCAAGAGGGCCGCTATGCGCGCCTGTGGGCGTCGGGCGGTTACAAACAGACCCGCGAACAGGCGCTGCCGACATGCTGAAAACCTTTATCGAACTGTTGGGCGATGACGGGCCGGTCTTCCGTCGCTATGTCGGGAAAGTGATGTTCTACGGTGCGCTGTGCGGGCTGACCCTCGCCGCCCTGGTGCCGGTACTCACCGACATGCTCAACGGTGATCTGGCCGAAGCGGCGTTGTGGCTGGTGGTGTTCCTGGCGGCGGTGGCGACGTGTTGGGCCACGCGACGCGAGGTTGAAAAGGCTGGCGTCGCGGTGGGTGTGGCGGTGCTGCAAGGCGGGCGCCAGCGCATCGGCGACCATGTGGCCGAACTGCCTGTCGGTTGGTTCACGCCTGATAACACGGCGCGGCTCAACCAGGTGGTGACCCAGGGCATGATGGCCGTGGCTCAGCTGCCGGCCCATGTATTTACTCCGGTGCTCAGCGGCGTGGTGACGCCATTGGTGCTGGTACTGGCGTTGTTTGTGCTGCACTGGAAAATGGGCCTGATCGCCTTACTGGCGTTGCCGATTCTCGGCGGCGCGTTCTGGCTCAGCGCCCGCCTTGGGCGGCGCGCCGACCGGGCGTTCCAGCGCAGCTCGGCCGACACCAGCCAGCGTATGCTGGAGTTCGCCCAGTCGCAGTCGGTGTTGCGTGCCTTCAGTGGCGGCGGCAGCTCGGTGTTCCTGCAACGGGCGATCGAGCAGCAGCACGCGACCGGGGCGCGCCTGATCCTGCTGTCCGCGACCTCGATTCTGCTGAACATATGGCTGGTGCAGGTGGTGTTCGCGGCCTTGTTGATCGCCGCCGCGCTCTGGCTTGACGCTTACCTGGGAAATGCCTTGCACGTGGGCTCGGTGATTGCGGTGATGGTGTCGCTGTTGCTGGTCAGCCGCTTCATTGACCCGTTGCTGGAGGTGGCCGGCTATGGCGAAACGTTGCGCGGTGCCGGGGTGCAGCTTGAGGCGGTGCGCGAGATATTGGCCGCGTCGCCCCTGAAGGTGCCGAGCGCGCCGCAATCTCCACGGGATGCCTCGGTGGAGCTGTTCGATGTGAGCTTTCGCCACGCGGCCGGTTCAAGGGACGTGCTGCGCGGGGTGAACCTGCGTATCGAGCCCGGCAGCATGACGGCGCTGGTAGGGGCTTGCGGCTCAGGCAAGACCACGCTATTGCGATTGGTCGCGCGGTTTTTCGAGGTCAGCCAGGGCCAGGTGTGTATCGGTGGCGTGGACGTGCGACAGATGTCCGGCGAGCAGCTCAACGCGCAAATCAGCCAGATCTTCCAGGACACGTACCTGTTCCAGGGCAGCGTCGCCGACAACATTCGCCTCGGCAAACCCGACGCCAGCGACGCACAAGTGTTGGAGGCCGCGCGGCAGGCCGGTGTGCAGGCGATTATCGAGCGCCTGCCCATGGGCCTGTCGACCACGGTGGGTGAGGGCGGGGCACGCCTGTCCGGTGGCGAGCGTCAGCGTGTCGCGATCGCCCGTGCGTTGATCAAGGGCGCGCCGATCCTGCTGGTGGACGAAGCCACGGCAGCACTGGACGCCGAGAACCAGGCGGTCATCGCCGAAACCCTGGCACGCTTGCGCGGCACATGCACGCTGATCGTGATCGCGCATCAGTTGTCGACGGTGGTGATGGCCGACCAGATCGTGGTGCTCGATGAAGGCCGGATCGTGGAGCAGGGCACGCCTGAGCAATTGACCGCAAGGCAAGGGCGCTATGCCCGGTTCCTCGCGCAGCGGCGGGCGTCGAAAGGCTGGCGTATCGCTTAGTGGACCCGCCAGGGCGGCGGGTCCGAAGGGCAGGTCAGAGCTTCGGCAGTTGCCCGATGCGGCCCATCATTTCGGTGACGATCTGCAGGTCCAGCAGGAACTGGTCGACGGTCTTGAACTCGTTGTCGGTATGGCCGGTGTACTTGACCTCCGGCCGTGCCAGGCCGAATTGCACGCCGTTGGGCAGCTCATGCACCGAAGTAGCGCCGGCAGACGTGCCGTACTTGTGCTCCATGCCCAGGTTCTCGCTGGCCACCGCCAACAGCGCCTTGACCCACTCGCCCTCAGGGTTGCGGTACATCGGCTCGGCGATCGAGTAATCGAAGGTCACAGCCACGTGGTTTTTCTTGGTCCAGGCGCTGAGCTTGTCGGCGATTTCGGCCTTGAGTGCTTCCGGTGACTTGCCCTTTGGCACCCGCAGGTTGACCGCCAGCTTGAAGGTAGTGTCATCTTCGCCCACATAGGTCAGCGAGGTGGTCAGCGGGCCCATGAACGCATCGGAGAAGCCCACGCCCAGCTTGGCGCCCAGGTAATCCAGGCCCCAGTTGTTGGCGGCGTAGTGCGCGGCGTCGGTGAACTGGTTGTGCTTGAGCGCGACCTTGCCGTCGAGGCTGTTGAGGAAGTCGAGGACCCTGGCTACCGGGTTCACCCCGGATTCCGGTTCGGAGGAGTGGGCGGACACGCCAGTGACGGTCAACTGAACGTCCTTGCCGACGACCTTGGCCGCCACTTCAAAGTCGCCGCCATTGCGCTTGGCGTATTCGCTGCCGGCCTTTTGCAGGCTGGCGGCCAGTTCGGCAGGCTTGTCGCTGAGCAATGTCACCACCGACGCCGACGGAATCTGGTTGGTGGCCTTGCCGCCGGTCATCGAGATGATTTCTGCGCCTTGGCCTTCAGCCTTGCGCTTGGGGAACTTGGCCATGACCGTGCCGTAGCCTTTCTCGGCGATCACCACCGGGTAGCCGCCGTCCAGCGCCAGGTTGTAGTTGGGCGTTGGGTTGTGCTCGAAGTAGTACGGGATCGCGTCGCCGGAGGTTTCCTCGGTGGTGTCCACCAGCAGCTTGAAATTGCGCGCCAGCGGCAGCTTCTCTTCCTTGATCACCTTCATCGCGTACATCGCCACCACGATGCCGTTCTTGTCATCCTCGGTGCCGCGACCATACATCCGGTCGCCGATCAGCGTGACCTTGAATGGGTCGAGCTTGGTGCCGTCCTTGAGTACCCAGTTTTCCGGGGTTACCGGCACCACGTCCGCGTGAGCGTGGATGCCGACCACTTCATCGCCGCTGCCTTCCAGGGAAATCTCGTAGACGCGGTTGTCGATGTTGCGGAAGTTCAGGTTGAACGACTCGGCCAGGCTCTTGATCTTGGCGGCGATCTTGATGAACTCGGGATTGTCGTGCTGGGCCACGCCGGCGACCTGGAAGGTCGGGATCTCCACCAGCTCACGCAGGGTTTCAGTGGCGGCCGCACCGTACTTCACCCGCGCATACAGGCCCAGCAGGCGATGGATTTCATTCTGCTGGTCGGCGGTCAGGTCCTTGTTGTCGAGAAAGGCACTGATGGCCGGGCCGAGGTTGTCGCTCTTGGCCACGTCACTCTTGGCCAGGCTGGCGAGGAACTGCCGGAAATCCTTGACCGAGGCATCGCTGAAGGTCTTCAGGATGACGGCGTTCTGTTGTGGGGTGAGGTTGGCTTGAGCTTGGGTGGTGAACACCGAAAGGCTGGCGGCCATCAGGGTGGCTACGGCCAGTTGCTTGAGGGAAAAATCCATTGCTGGGGGCATTCCTTTGCAGGGAGTGAGTGAGAAATGTCTGATCGAAAGGTCAGAAACAATTTCACACACTACCATCGGGAGGGCGCAAGAGGGGAGCCCCCGTTGTGGGATTTGTCCGGAGGAAATGTACAAGTGGCGCATAAACGAAAATCCAGTGTGGGAGCTGTCGAGCTTTAGCGAGGCTGCGATAGCGGTGGGTCAGGCAGCATCAATGTTGACACTGATGCCGCCTTCGCAGCCTCGCTAAAG
The DNA here is from genome assembly GCF_058780865.1 of Pseudomonas sp. GP01-A4. Lineage (NCBI taxonomy): Bacteria > Pseudomonadati > Pseudomonadota > Gammaproteobacteria > Pseudomonadales > Pseudomonadaceae > Pseudomonas > Pseudomonas sp. GP01-A4. Next base: position 18,663 of record NZ_JBYSWF010000084.1, on the reverse strand, counting down.
CTCGACAGCTCCCACAGGGTTAGGTGGTCTGCTAATCTGCGCTCGTTGAATCTCGACCGCCACCCGTGGACCTCTCAATGACATCGCCATCCGATCAAAACCTTGAACCCCAATCCGTCTGCAGCCCGATCACCAGCAGCGCCATTTTCATGGTCGCGACCCTGGCGCCTGGCCGTGACTCGGCTGAGGCGGTGCGCAGCTGGTGCGCCGATATCGCCGGCCTGGTGCGCTCGGTCGGCAAGCGGGTGCCAGCCGGCAACCTGACGTGTGTCGCAGGGTTTGGCTCCAAGGCGTGGGATGCGCTGTTCGGGGGGCCGCGGCCAGCAGCGTTGCACCCGTTCAAGGAAGTGGGGGTGGGGGGGGGGGGGGGG